>CAYTLQ010000047.1:0-35225 GCA_964438715.1 uncultured Ignavibacteriaceae bacterium | reverse complement strand
GACCTGTCAGCATGAATTTTTTCCAAATTATTTGAATATAATAAATAATGCTTCGAGAATTTATTATCAACCGATTTTATGTAGGCTGTTCTTTCTAAAAGTTGTTCCTCAGATAAGTTCTTATACTCCAGGTGAGCTAATTCTAATTCAAATAGTTCGTTAACACTTGGGAAAAGTTCTACCTTTTTTCCAAATACTATATTTACAATAGATTCTGTGCTAAAGATATCAGTCATCATTTTACAAAAATACTCAAAAAATCGAGGATTCTTTAATTTTTACTATTTATAGTTTGTTTACAAAATTTAGGCTTTTCTGGCATCAATATATTCGCCTATGGTTGTATGTTAAAATTTGCCTTAGTTTGTGTCTGCAACTTCCATTTTTTTTGCAGGTCTTTCTTTAACAAAAATCACATAATCATTTTGCTGTTGAATCTTTCGGTTATACTTATAATAAAAACATTTCTGAGGTTTTCCAAGATGTTTTTGACATATTTAAGGTGAACAGAAAATAAATGTACCCGTAACGAAAAGAAGAACTATCTGCGGGGAGAAAATAAATATCATCAAATTTACTTTCGTGCCATTTCTAACAACCAAAGAATTGCATGTTTAATCCGGTGGATGAGTATGTTTTTTCTCTTAAATAGGCATTTTTTCAGCGGTTTTTCTGCTTCCTGATGCCTGTTTTTCCCTCTTGTAGATTAAAAGCCGATATTATATTTTTGAGGCGTTATTAAAAAGGAGTACCAATGCTTCAAGTTGTGGATGTGGAATTAACACCTAATCCTCAGGCTCTGAAATTTATACTGAATACAAAACTACTGATGGTAGAAACCCGTCAGTTCAACTCCCCGGAAGATGCAATAAATGATCCGCTTGCATCGGGCATTTTTGCTATCGAGGGTGTGATTTCAGTATTTTATATGGATAAATTCATTACAATAGAAAAAACAAAAGAAACTGATTGGGGCAAAATTCAACGGCCGTTAGTTACTTTCTTAAGTAAATTCGACAAAAATCTCATTCCGGAAGAAAAAGGCCTTCCTGCTGTTGATGAAAAATCCGGTGAACTTTTGGTGAAGATAAATGAGATACTCAACCAGAAAGTTCGGCCGGCACTTGCTTATGATGGCGGCGGTCTTGAAATTCTTGGTATGGAAGGCTATAGGCTGAAAGTACGGTACCAGGGAGCATGTGGAAGCTGTCCTAGCTCTATTAACGGCACACTGAGCGCAATTGAAAGTGTGTTGCGAAGAGATGTTAACCCTCGTATCGAAGTTGTTGCTTCCTGAAGCAGCCTGATAATTTTACGGGCTTTTCGCATACACTGCGGAAAGCCCTTTTTATTTTTAAATGGAATGATAACAAAATGCCTCTTGCAAAATATTTCACCTTGTTTACGATTGCAGGAATCAATTTCAAAATTGAAACATCGGATGGAGGGATAACACGAATTGTCTTTAATCCTCAGTCGGAATTTCCTGAAACAGTTTTAAAACGGGTTTCAAAAGGAGATGAACGGCTCTTCGGTATCTATACTCAGTTACAGGAGTACTTTAACGGGGAAAGAAAAAATTTTACTGTGCCTGTAGAGTTTTTTGCGGACAAGTTTACAGCAAAAGTATGGAGAGAACTACTCAGGATACCTTACGGTAAAACAGCGAGCTACCGTGAGATTGCAGAACGAATAAAGCATCCGAATGCGTATCGGGCAGTAGGCAATGCAAACGGAAAAAATCCATTGCCTATTATAATCCCGTGTCACCGGGTTATAAGCGCTGATGGAAGCATTGGAGGATACTCGGCAGGTATTGAAATTAAAAGAAAGTTGCTGGAAACAGAAGGAATACAACTTTAATCATTCCGTTACTAATGGAACTATTTAAGGGTTATTGTGATTGTATGAGTAACTGCAACACATCCGTAAATATGTTTCGCTTCATACTACTACTAATTTTTTTTGTTTCATCCGGCAGAAGTCAGGATTTTATCACAGTAGGTGGTTCCGTTAAGGATTCGCTTACCGGAGAGGTAATTCCCTTTGTTAATGTTGCTGTACCGGGGACACAAAAAGGAACAATAACTGATATTGATGGAGCGTTTGTCATCAGGCTCCCGGCAGGTAAGATAAATCTTGTTTTCAGTAGTATCGGATATAAGAATCGCAGAGTAAGTTTTACCTCTTACACTGCCGATACAGTTCTTCAGGTAGTACTTGAGCCGGCAATTTACGAACTTCCGCCTGTTTCAGTCACCGGTGAAGACCCGGGAATTGCAATCATGCGTGGTGTTATCGACCGAAAGAAAAGACAGAAGGAAATTCTGCTATCTTATACATATGATCTTTACACAAAATTTATTGTAAGCACCGATACCGCAACAGCAGGGCGTGCATCGGGGCATAATGATACCACTATCTTTTCAATTCTGGAGTCGTATTCGAAAGGATACTACAAATCGCCCGATAAATATCATAATGAAATTTATAAAAAACGGCAGAGTGTAAATGTGCCGGCAGAGGCAAACTTTGTTGCTTTCGGAACGAATATCAATTTGTATGATGATGTTGTTGAAATAGTAGGAGAGGAAGTTTATTCTCCTTTTCACCCCGATGCAATTTCCTTTTATGATTTCAGGTTATTGCAATGGCTCCATCCCGATAAAGAACAAACAATAGCACGCATTAAAGTAACCCCCCGAACCAATCAACGGAAATTATTTGAAGGCATACTGCTGGTTAATGGAAGTTCGGGTGTGCCGCTTAGTGCAGAATTAAAAACAAATGTAGCGGTCCAATTACCATTCAATGCGTCTCTATCGTATAGTCAGTCATTCTCTGAATTCGACAGTCTTTATGTTATGCCGACAGGTTTACAAATTGTATCGCATGTACCAGTAGAGATATTCTGGCTTTATAGCGGAAGGCTGGATATACGAATTTACAATGTTGTGTTTAATTACTCGTTTAATCCTCCTGTTGATGAAGCATTATTCGATAAGCGGAGGGTGGAGAGTAAGCCCGATGCCGATAAAACCGATGAACAGTTCTGGAATGAGAATATACATCTTCCGCTAAAACCGGAAGAGGCAAAAGCATACGAAGAAATTCGAATAATAAGAGAAAATCCTGATTCGATAATCGTGACATCGTTCTTTGAACGATATGTTGCTCCGGTTTCCCGGACATTAGGCAAACTTGAAAGAGAGCCATTTACCGGATTTGATGATTTTCTCAGGTATAATCGGGTGAGCGGATTTTACCTCGGTGGAGGCTACCGATTTATTGCCGACTCTCTTACTTCAATTACCTTAAAGGCAGGATACTCCATATCAGATAAGAAGCCACAGGGAGAATTTAACCTTGTACGAAGTCTTGATAAAAGCGGGCAATACACATTAAATCTTTCGGCTTACTCACGATTGCAACGCCGTGATATTCCTTCAGCTGTGTCGGATCGAACAATAAGTCTTATGTCGTTCTTTTTTCGTAACGACTATGGGGATTATTATTATGCTGATGAAATTGGCTTGTCGCTGGGATATTCAACGGGACAGCTAACTTGGATAAGAAGATCGGAATTTGTGCGCCCCGTACGAGTGCATCTGGGAGTGAAAAGCGGTTATCATAAATCGGCAGTTGTAAAAAGTTCTTTTTCTGTTTTCGGAGGAAAGTCACCATTCAGAGAAAACCCTGCTATTGATGAAGGGAGAATAACGCTTTTGTATTGGGAATTTAATTACAATTATCACCCTCAACGGCGACTTGCCTCGTTTGGATTTCAGCTCACCTCGGAATGGAGCAGGACGAATTTTCTGCAGTCGCAAGCAAATTACACCTTAGTTCGGGGGTTGATTTATTTGCGTACAACCACACTGCCCCTATGGACTCTTGATTTACGAATTGCAGGCGGCACTTCACGGGGACAACTGCCGGTTCAAAAATATTTTAGCTACGAATCTTCCACATCTACCCTTGCAATGCAGGGGGTTTTCCGTGGAATACGCGTAAAGGAATTTTATGGAGAAAACTATATCACGGTTTTTACTGAGCATAATTTTGGTGAAATTTTTCCCGGATTATTCAGGATACCTAATGTAACTTCTTTTGGAGTGGAATTTATTGTAAATGTCAACGCAGGGTGGTCATCAATAAACAGTCCCCGCTCTGATAGCATGGTGTTTAAAACAACAGAATCAACACCCGAAAAATATTATCTCGAAGGCGGTATAGGAATAAACCGATTGCTTCTGTTTTTCCGGTTTGATGTAAGCGCCCGATTCACTCAGGTTCACTCGCCTGTATTCTTTTTTACATTCTCAACGGCAACAAATTAAATGAAGCCTATTTTACGAGAAGCATTTTTATTGCATGGCGTTGCGATTCGCTTTGTAAGATACAGAAATATACTCCGGATGCAACACTGATACCATCGGTATTTCGTCCATTCCAGTTCAGAGTTGTATAGCCGCGTTGCACAGCCCCGTTAAATAAACGAAAAACTTTTTCTCCGGTAATACTGAAAATATCCACATTTACATTACTCGCGCGTGGAGAAAAAAATCTTATGGTTGTTTCCGGATTAAAGGGATTGGGATAATTTTGAAAAAGAACAAAATTATCCGGAGGTGCAGATGTCTCACGGTTGATTACCACATCTCCATACAATAATGCATATTCACCTGATGCGGGCTCACGCTTCTGATTACCGGAATTGTCATTGTAACTAATAAAAAAATTAATCAAAGAACCGGTACTTATCGCGGGAAGCTCAACAAAATATTTGCTTCCGTTTTCGGGCTTAAACGCAATGGTATCATAGTCAGTGCCGTTTAAAGTATAAATAAATTTTACCGATGCGGGGGAAATAGCATCAAGAAACGATTTTCTGATTTTGTTCACACCATCTTTTTGAATTACAACCGGATACTCGAGTGCTGACTTGGCAGAAAGAAGTCCGTAGCCGCGAAAATTGTTTGGAGTGCGGAAGTTATTTGCGGTGCTGAGAAGAATATTTCTCGCCTGCGCATTGCTGATTTCCGGATGGAATGATAATAACAGTGCACCAATACCGGCGGCGATAGGTGTGGCAGCAGAGGTTCCGCTATTATATATATACATGTTATCGGAGGAAGCCGCGGCACCGAAGACTGAAACTCCCATTGCCACAACATCAGGTTTAATACGGCCATCGGCTGTAGGACCGCGGGAGCTGAATGCTGCTACGCTATCATTAGAAGTAACTGCGCCAACGGTAATTGCATTAGGAGCATCGCCCGGTGCAATAATATAATACCACGGATCGTCTGCTTCGTTACCTGCGGCTGTAAATGAGAGGATTCCCTTACTGTATGCTTTTTCTAATGCCCGTGTGACAATAGTTGTTTTCCCGTCCATATCCTGATAGCGGTAAGAAAAATTCCCGGGGTCGAAAAGATTATACCCCAATGAACTGCTGGTAATATCAACGCCGATGCTATCCATCCATTCAATAGCGGCGGCAAAATTATCTTCCTCAACATGAGTTTCACCTGAAACATCTTCAGTTTTTGCAAGAACAAATGAGGCTCCAAATGCCGGTCCTATTAGTAAGCTATCCTTATAACCTGCAAGTATAGAGAAAACATAGGTGCCGTGATTATGCTGAGAGAATAAATCCGTCGGTTGATTTGCAGTAACTGAGTCGTTAAAAACAAAATCCCACTCGGCAATAACAGTACGCTCTGCAAGAGATTGATGGCGTTGATGGTCGAAGCCGGTATCAAGAATTCCGATAAGCACACCGCTACCGTCAATACCGGCCTGATGTACCTGAGGAATCTGTGAGAGTTCGTTTTGATAGAACGAATTACCATAATGCAAGGCATCTGCGGGAGGAGTGAAGTTTGAAATAGCATTTTCCGGTAGCGGCTCTGGCATAGGTGTAAAGCTCAATCGTTTTACCTTTTGAACACTTTTTATAAACGGAAGAACTTTAAGAGAATTTATGATATCCTCACTGGCAAAAACAGAAACAGCATTAAACCACCGCAGCCTTCTGTGAATTTTGCATCCCATGTTTTCCAATTTGTTTATATAGGGTTCATAAATGGGCACATCGTCGTAATCAATAGCTTCACCTGCGCCCCGTGATTTTATACGCCGCATAAACGAACGCTCAGAAATAGTCTGTTTGGCGGAATACCATGCATCGCTGTTTTTTTGGAGAATTCCGTCATTAATCTGTCCCTTATCCGTAAAGGTAATGAGATATCGTACCTGTGCCGGTGAGACAGAAATACATATCACGACAAAAAGTGCACAATAGATAAATTTCATTGGGGTAATAGTAAGCAAGTTAACGATTGGCTAAATTGACACAAATATCATAATTAATCAAGAGAGAAAGTGAAGCTTTAAATAAAAAAAAGGAGGCAGTGCCTCCTTTTTTGATTTTCGGGTGCATTAAAAATTTTCGTCATCATCTTCAAAATCGTCGTCTTCGTCGAATTCATCCTCATCTTCATCAAAATCAAAATCATCTTCGTAGAACTCTTCATCTTCAAGGTCTTCAATACTTTCATCTTCGTCGAAGTCCTCGTCAATATCTTCATCGAAGTCATCATCAAAATCTTCATCTTCATCATCAAAGTCCTCGTCATCAAAATCTTCGTCTTCATCATCAAAGTCATCCTCATCCATTTTCTTAGCGAGTCTGATCTCTTCTACAGTGTAAAAAGGTTGTTCGGTTTCCACAGGCAAAGAAATTTCTACTATGTCATTTTCCAGCTCAGGGCTATTCTGCATTAATTCTACTTCGTGTTTATTCAGCGCCACGATGTAAGGCCTCCTTTTGAATGTTTTAATAA
The DNA here is from genome assembly GCA_964438715.1 of uncultured Ignavibacteriaceae bacterium. Taxonomy (GTDB): domain Bacteria; phylum Bacteroidota; class Ignavibacteria; order Ignavibacteriales; family Ignavibacteriaceae; genus CAYTLQ01. The sequence goes on along the minus strand of CAYTLQ010000047.1, from coordinate 28,374 downwards.
TCGGATTGTAAAATATTAAAAAAAATTCTCTTGCAACAAGGATAATAATTTATATTTAATTTATTTTTTTTCCGCTCCCTATCAGATAATTTTTCATTAAAAAATCATTCCGGCATTTTCCTCGCATTATCGTAAAATATTTCAGGATGTTTAATAGGTTATTCGGTAAAAAAGTGATTCCTCAGAAAACTTCCTGATTACAACAAATTGAGGGTTTATCCTTCTCGAAGTTGAGATTGACAGCATAATTAAAGCAATTAATTTGGCGAAAAATGCTCAATATTCAACATTTGGCAATATTTAGTTTGTGGCACTTTGTTTGATAAAAAGTTTTACCGGAAACAAATACCGTGATTCAAAATGATACATAACGCAATTAATAAAAATAGATTGATTATCTGGAGTTATACAATGAAACAGCTTTTTGTTTATCTGGCATTCGTACTAACAGTGGTATTATTGTACAGTGTGGCTTTTGCAACCCCCGTTTCTTCAGATCCGGACGGAAAAAAATTATTCACCGAAAAAAAATGTAATTCCTGTCATGCAATTGAAAGTCAGCAGATTACAACAACCTCAAAAAAGAAGAACCCCGACCTTTCTGATACGGGAAGCAAATTCAAAGCTGATTTTTTGGAGAAATATCTGAAAAAAGAGGAAGCTATAAAGGATAAAAAACATCCTGCAAACTTTAAAGGTACCGATGATGAACTGAAAAAGCTTTCCGAATGGCTTGCAGGTTTAAAGAAATAGTTTTTTCATTCGTTGCTATGACAGCTTAAGGAATATTCCGATGAACAGGCGAACTTCTCTCTTGTTATTATTTGTGTTGATGTTTTGCTATTATGCACCTGCTCAGTCCGATGAGGATTGTCTTGGCTGTCATAGCGATGAGTCACTTACTATGGAGCGCAACGGAAAAGAAGTTTCGCTCTTTGTTAACGATGCTCACTTAAAAAGCTCCCCGCACGCCAAACTGAAGTGTATATCCTGTCACACAGGATTTAGTGCAGAGGATGTTCCGCATAAAGAAAACATCCGTCCAATCAACTGTCTCTCGTGCCATAAGAATGCGCCCACAAAGCACCTTTTCCATCCGCAGATGTTAAAAGCAAATGGAAGTAATGGACCGAAAGACACAAACTGTAAAGGATGCCACGGCACACACAAAATTCTTCGTGTAGATCATCCTTCGTCGCCTTTTAATTCAAAAAATCTTTCTGAGTCTTGTGGAAACTGTCACCCCGATAAAAAGAAAGAATTTGAAAATTCTGCTCATGCCATTGCGCTTTCAAACGGCGTTCTTGGCGCACCGGATTGTATTACATGCCATAAACAATCGATAAGTACATTAGCTAATAAAAACGATAGCCTTCAGGCGAAACTTTCACGGGAAAAATTATGTCTTTCCTGCCATCAGGATAACCCTGATGTGCGGGCGCGTGTTGCACCGACTGTTGGATTTATCAATGCTTATGAACATAGCGTACACGGGAAGGCGCTGAATAATAAAGGAAATGTTAAAGCGGCGGGATGTATTGATTGCCACAGTTCTCATGCAATAAAAAAAGGCACCGATCCTGAATCCTCTGTGTTTAAGGCAAATATACCGGCAACTTGCGGCAAATGCCACGACGACATAAGAAAAGTGTATGATGAAAGTATTCATGGTGTAGCGGTTGCTAAAGGTAACCCCGATGCACCTATGTGTACCGATTGCCACGGTGAGCATAATATACTTAAAACCACCGATCCGAATTCTCCGGTATTCTCTCAGAATGTTTCTCTGCAGGTATGTTCCCCTTGCCATAGTTCGGTTAAGCTTTCCGAAAAGTACGGACTTTCAGCTAACCGTTACCAGACATTTAAATCAACATACCATGGCTTAGCATTGATTGGCGGTGAAGCCAATGTTGCCAATTGCGGCAGTTGCCACGGGGTTCATAATATCAAACCATCATCGGATCCAACCTCAACAATACACAAGGCAAATCTTGTTAAAACCTGTGGAAAGTGCCATCCCGGTGCAAATGAAAACTTTACCGTCGGCTCAATTCATGTTACAATGACTGAAAAAGAAGAGCCGGTGCTTTACTGGATTGCAACTATTTACATTATTCTAATTGGCTCAACCATTGGCGGAATGTTCTTCCATAACTTTATCGACTTTGTAAAAAAAGCAAAGATAAAGAAAATGAAACAGCGCGGGCTTATACCATATGAACACCACAGCCATGCGTTATATCTCCGTATGAATCTTGCCGAGCGTATTCAGCATTTTCTCCTTCTCACAAGTTTCTTTACTCTTGTGATAACAGGATTTATGCTTCGCTTTCCTGATGCATGGTGGGTTCGTTACATCAGAGACCTGAGCGTCAATGCTTTTGAATGGAGGAGTATTATACACCGTGTTGCCGCAGTGGTGATGGTTGCGGCGAGTTTTTATCATCTATATTATATTTCATTTACGGCCCGCGGCCGGCAGTTAATTATCGATCTACTTCCGCGGTTAAAGGATGCCACCGACGCAATCGGCGTTCTTAAATACAATCTTGGTTTCGCTAAAGAAAAACCGAAACTTGACCGGTTCAGTTATGTTGAAAAAGCAGAATACTGGGCGCTCATCTGGGGCACTATTGTTATGACGGTAACCGGTTTCATCATGTGGTTCGATAATACATTTATCGGACTACTCACCAAACTCGGCTGGGATATAGCACGCACAATTCACTATTACGAGGCCTGGTTAGCGTTCCTTTCAATTATTGTATGGCATTTCTACTTTGTACTTTTTAATCCCGATATCTATCCGATGAATATTGCATGGATTAAAGGAACTATTACTGAAGAAGAGATGGCCGAAGAGCATCCTTTAGAACTTGAGAGAATTAAAGCACAGAAGAAAGCAGAAGACTCTCAAACCGATAATTCCGGGCAAAGTTAATCCGCACTGCCGTATCTGTTGATTTTCCGGCCGCATTGCAAACAGCTTTGCGGCTTAAAATTTTGTTCATTTGTATTACGAGCGAAAAATGAAAAAATTTTTACTGCTTCTCTATTTTACCCTTTCCTCATTCTCTCCTCTTGCGCAGGATAATTCCGACTGTTTTTCCTGTCACGAAGATAAAACACTGAAGGGTACCAGAAATGGTAAGACAATATCGGTCTTTGTTAATGAAAAAAAATTTGCCGCTTCGGTTCACGGTAAAAACGACTGTATTTCATGTCATACGGATTTAAAGGATGCTGAATTACCACATGAAGAAACGCTGAAAAGAGCTACTTGCACCGGATGCCATGAAGAGGCAAATAAAATGTATAATGACGGACTGCATGGCAAAGCAAGTCAGCGTAAAGACCCACTTGCACCGAAATGTCAGGACTGTCACGGAGCACACGAAATTACAAAAGTGTCCGATATACGCTCAGTGGTTTTCCCTTCAAATATTCCGTATGTATGTGGTAAATGTCATCGTGAAGGCTCGCCGGTACAATTGCAGAGAAATATACCGCAGGACCACATACTGGAAAATTATTCTGAAAGTATCCACGGGGAAGGACTTTTGAAAAAAGGTTTAGCAGTTTCGGCTACCTGTGCTTCCTGCCATGGCGCCCATTTGGTATTGCCGCATACCGATGCCCGTTCTTCAATTGCACGGAAAAATATTGCAACAACATGTACGAAATGCCATGTTGCAATAGAAGCTGTTCACCGGAAAATTATTAAGGGTGAATTGTGGGAAAAAGAAGTTCATAAACTGCCGGCATGTATCGACTGCCACCAGCCTCACAAAATACGGAAAGTATTTTATGAGCAGGGAATGGCAGATGAAGACTGCCTGCGCTGTCATAGTAACGAGGGTCTCAAATCTGCCCGTACCGGTCACTCAATGTTTATTAATACAAAGCAGACCTCCGGATCGGTACATGCAAAAGTAGCATGCAGTCAATGCCATACAGGGGTTAATCCATCGAAAGTCCGGCCATGCGAAAATATTACCTCCAAAGTTGATTGCGCCTCCTGTCATGCGGCTGTTGGTGATGAGTATAAGATGAGCACACACGGTAAACTTTTTGCCCGCAACGATCAGAATGCTCCTACCTGCTCAGAGTGTCATGGTACACATGGAATCCTTGGCAAAAAAAATCCCGCATCGGAAATATTTCCTACAAATATTCCGACACTTTGTGCAAAGTGCCACAGAGAGGGTGAAACGGCCGCAGTCCGGTATCAGGGAACACAGCATAATATTATTAATAACTATTCTGAGAGTATTCACGGAAAAGGACTTCTGAAAAGCGGTTTAACAGTTACTGCTACCTGTACCGATTGCCACAGTGCACACAGGGAGTTACCTCATACCGATCCGAACTCTACCATTCATCCGTCGAATATTTCCAATACCTGCGGCACATGTCATACAGGCATTCAGGAACAGTTCGCGCAGAGTATTCATTCACCCGATGTTACAAAGACTGATAAAAAGCTCCCTGTGTGCAACGACTGCCACTCTGCACATACTATTAAGAGAACAGATCAGGACGATTTCAAATTTTCCGTAATGAATAATTGCGGTAAATGCCATGAGTATATAGCAAGTACATATTTCGATACCTACCATGGTAAGGTTACCCAACTAGGTTATGCCAAAACAGCAAAATGCTTCAACTGTCACGGCGCCCATGATATTTATCCGGTAACCGATGCCCGTTCACATCTTAACAGAATAAATATTGTTAAAACCTGCCAGCAGTGCCATCCGGCGGCAAACAGGCAGTTCGCCGGGTACCTTAGTCACGCAACACATCACGATCCGGAAAAATATCCCTGGCTGTTCTGGGCGTTCTGGGGTATGACAGGATTGCTCTTAGTTACTTTTGTTCTCGCCGGTACTCATACCATTTTATGGCTTCCACGCTCTTTGCAATGGCGGCGTGAGTTAGAACGCATGGAACGAGAGCAGGAAGAAGCTGAAAAGAATGTCATGGAATCTGAAAACAAAACTGAGGACGGGAATATAAATCCCAATACAGCAAGCGACGATACGAATTTCCGACAAACACCTGATACATCGAAGGAGGATAACAATGGCAAAGTCTGAGAAAGATAAACAAATACAAAGGTTCACACGACTCAACAGAACATTGCATGTTATGATGATTATCAGTTTTATCAGCCTGGCGCTTACCGGAATGACGCTGAAATTTTCCTATACCTCCTGGGCGGTTTTCCTTTCACGGGTACTCGGTGGTTTTGAATCTGCCGGTGCTATTCACCGGTTTGCAGCGGTAATAATGTTTAGTGTTTTTGCTATACATCTTTACGATGTTTATAAATTAAAGAAAAAAGAAGGACTAACTTTTCGTCAGTTCGTTCTTGGTCCCGGAAGTATGATGTTTAATAAAAAAGATCTGGAAGACCTGAAAGGTTCATTAAAATGGTTCCTCGGCAAAGGAGAGCGGCCGCAGTACGGAAGGTGGACATATTGGGAAAAATTTGATTACTTCGCGGTATTTTGGGGAATATTTGTTATTGGTTCCACAGGGCTTACTTTATGGTTTCCCGAATTCTTCACGAACTTTTTACCGGGGTGGGCTATAAATGTTGCTACAATTATTCACAGTGATGAAGCATTACTTGCCACCGGTTTCATTTTTACTATTCACTTTTTTAATACTCACCTGCGACCCGAAAAATTTCCAATGGATATTGTTATTTTTTCCGGAAGAATTCCTCTGCACGAATTTAAAATGGACCGCCCCGATGAGTATAAAAAATTGGTAGAGAGTGGTGAATTAGAGAAATATCTTGTTGAACCATATCCTCCGGTGGTAATAAGAGCTATCAGGGCTTTTGGCTGGACTGCTCTTACTATGGGTTTCGGGATTACCATCTGGATAATTTATGCAATGCTCTTTTCGTACAGATAGTTATTCGAAAAAAACCGATATTCAATAACCTAAAACAAAGGAAGAGTTTCCGTGAAAAAAATATTTCCCTCGTTGGTCTATAACCCCATCACTATTGCAGGCTCAGCAATAGCGCTAACAAGTTTCGGACTGATACTCTTTCTTATTGTGTTAGAGATGACTGCCCACACTTCGAAGCCTTATATGGGAATAATTGCATTCGTTATTCTTCCCGCTTTTCTTATTATGGGACTTCTTATTGTTGCCTATGGTGTTTTGAAAGAACATAAGAAGCGCCAGTCAGGACAGTCAGTACCCACAAAATTTCCGGTTATCGATCTCAACGAAACAAAACAACGCACAGCCGTATTATTCTTTTCAGTTGTTACAATACTTCTTTTGGTGTTCAGTGCCTTCGGAAGTTATAAGGCATACGAATATACCGATTCCGATGAGTTCTGCGGAACAATTTGCCACACGGTAATGGAACCCGAATATGTTGCGTATCAAAGTTCGCCGCATTCGAAAGTGGGGTGTGTAAAATGTCATATCGGTCCGGGAGCAGACTGGTTTGTCCGCGCAAAAATTTCGGGTGCGTATCAGGTATATTCTGTTCTGTTTGATAAGTACTCGCGTCCGATACCAACACCAATTAAAGATCTGCGTCCGGCTCAGGAAACCTGCGAGCAATGCCATTGGCCGAAACATTTCTTCAGTGAAAAAAAAGTTTCTTTCGACTACTTTTTATCTGACGAAAAAAATACCCGTACATCAATGTCAATGTTGCTGAAAATTGGTGGCGGAAACAGCGAGGTGGGAATAACCTCCGGAATACACTGGCATATGAACATCGCAAACGAAATCAGCTATATTGCTTCCGATGAAACCCGTCAGTCTATTCCATGGGTAAAAATGAAAAGTAACGATGGAACTGAGACTGTTTATTACTCAGAAGAAGCGGCGCCTGCCGGTTTTACGCCGGATGCCGCTACTGCCCGCAGAATGGATTGTATTGACTGCCATAACCGCCCTTCGCATATTTTCAATGAACCCGACAGAATGGTGAACCTCTTTATTTCAAGCGGACTTATCGATTCCACACTTCCCTATATTAAAAGTATTGCCGTGCAGTCTCTTGAGATTCCATATACCACACGCAACGAAGGAAATGAAAAAATTGAGCATTTTATAAAGGACTTTTATTCTGCGAATTATGCAGATATAGCAAAAACGAAAAAGGAAGCAATTACACAAGCGGTTCAGACGGTTAAAAGAATTTTTGCACGCAATTATTTCCCTGAAATGAAGGTAAGCTGGAAACGATTTCCCGATAATATAGGACACATGTATTACAATGGCTGTTTCCGGTGCCATGATGGTAAACATAAAAGTAAGGATGGCAAAGTTATTTCGAAAGAGTGCGGAATCTGCCACAGTATTATTGCACAGGAAACATCCGAAAGAATGCAACAGGTTTCTATGAGCGGGCTTACTTATGCGCATCCCGTCGATCTCGGCGATGCTGTTGAAAAGCAACTCTGTACCGACTGTCACGGAGTTAACAAAAGGAAGTTTTAAAGTATCGTAACGGCAATTATTAGTAGTTGAAAACGGGAGGTTTCATCTGTTATTCGTAAAAACTAATACGGTAATAAGTAATTATTCGTTATTATTTCGTGAGATGTCAGGAGGGGCTCCAAGAATCCGTAAACTACAATAAAATGAATGATAAAAATATTTTATCGGAAAATATTTCGTAAAATAATCATTACTACAATGTAACCGCCCGGCAACAGTTATGTAGTCCTTTGGTTTTCTCCATCCTATTCAATAAGTTTCACTACAAAGAGAATTTAGTTTAATGAAGGGCTCTTCCAATGCCACTGAAAAAAGCCGGAAAATTTCAGGAACTCAAACCGGGTGAATTGCGCTGGAAATGCAATCCTGCCATATTCGATTTTGAATCAACCAACGAACTCGAGCCTATAGAAGGAATTGTCGGTCAGGAAAAGGCGTTACGCGCTCTTAAACTTGGTGTTGATATAAAAGCTCCCGGATATAATATCTATATTTCGGGACTCTCGGGTACAGGAAAAGCGACAACAGTGCAGAAAATGCTCGAGTCTCTCAGCACCACCGAACCGGAACTGCACGATTATGCGTATGTAAATAACTTTGAAGATCCTGACCGCCCTATACTTCTTACTTTTCCCGCGGGAAAAGCACGGGAATTCCGAAAAGATATATCGTCATTTATTTCATTCCTAAAAGAACGGATTCCGGTACTGCTCGAAAGTGAATCATATATACAAAAGAAGAAAAAAATAATTGAGCATTATCAGAAGATTGAAAAAACTATTTTCTCTGGCTTCGAAAAAGAACTGCGAAAAGAAGGATTTCAGCTTGGTGAAATTCAGGTAGGTGAGAGTACACGCCCGGAAATTATACCCATTATCGAAAATCAGCCTGTCCCGATTTTTCAGTTTGGCAAATTAATACAGGAAGGAAAACTAACCGAAGAGCAGGCGAATGTAATTGCTTCCCGCTATGAAAAGTACAGAGAAGAGTTGGTACAGGTATTTAAGAAGGGAATGAAAGTAAGTCAGGAACTGCAGGAGAAGGTTTCCGAGTTAGAACGAGGCGAAACGGAAGCGCTTATTGCCGGGGCACTGAGTTCTTTATTAGAAAAATATACCGATGAAAAGATACGACAGTATCTTAACGAAGTAAAAAACAGCGTGCTGGAAAATCTGCAGGTCTTTAAAGGCCAAAAACCCGAAAATGAAACCACTCCCGAGGGATATATTATTGATTACTTCCGTGAATATGAAGTAAATATTATTTTAGATAATTCCAATGTTAAAGGATGCCCTGTTATAGTTGAAATTTCGCCGAATTATACTAACCTGTTTGGAACAATAGAAAAGATTAATGATGGCAGAGGAGGTTGGTATGCAGATTTCACAAAAATTAAAGCAGGCTCACTCCTGAAAGCTAACGGCGGATATATTGTACTGCGCGCGATACACCTTTTTGAAGAACCGGGAGTATGGCGCACCTTAAAACGGGTGCTTAATTACCGCAAAATGGAAATTCAGGATGCAATGTCGGTGTTCCCGCTCTCTCCTTCAATATTAAAACCCGAACCAATTGAAATAACAGCAAAGGTCATACTTATCGGCAATAATTATTTATATTATCTTCTCTCGGGGTATGAAGATGATTTCAAAAAAATATTTAAGGTGAAAGCCGACTTTAACGATGAGGTAGAAAACACCGGCGAAATAATGGTAGAGTATGCCCGTGTAATAAAAAAATTAGTGAAAGAAGAAAACCTGCTCGATTTTGATAAATCGGCAATTGCGTATTTGCTGGAACTTGCCTCACGATATGCCGGAAATAAAGGAAAACTTACTACACGGTTTTCATTCCTTTCGGATATTGCCAGAGAAGCAAACTACTGGGCAACCCAAAAGAAGAGCAGTGTTGTTACTTCTGCCGATGTTAAAACAGCGTATGAAGCCGGCAGGGAAAGGCACTCGCAGTACGAAGAGAAAATTAACGAATTGATACTCAATGACACTATACTAATAGAGACGGAAGGCGAGAGAATTGGCTCTGTAAACGGGCTTGCAGTGTATGGTAACGATAATTACTCTTTTGGAAAGCCGGTGCGGATTTCTGCAACAACGGCTCTGGGCAATGGTAATATAATTAATGTTGAACGAGAATCAGGGCTTAGCGGTAAGTCGCACGATAAGGGAATGCTTATTATAAGCGGTTACTTCCGTGAGACATTCGGGCAGAATTTTCCATTATCGTTTCATGCAAATATTGTTTTTGAACAGTCGTATGGCAACATAGATGGCGATAGTGCAAGTGCGGCGGAAATTGCAGTGCTGTTTTCATCATTAGTTAAAATTCCCATTAAGCAATCGCTGGCAATTACCGGTTCGGTGAACCAGGCCGGAGATATACAGGCAATTGGCGGAGTGAATGAAAAAATTGAAGGATTTTTTGATGTATGCCGTAAACGAAAACTCACGGGAAATCAGGGAGTTATTATTCCCCGGCAGAATGTGAGAGAACTAATGCTTCGTGATGATATTGTATCGGCAGTGCGTAAAAAAGAATTTCATATTTATGCCGTCAATCGTATTGAAGAGGCGTTGGAATTGCTTACGGGTGTATCCGCGGGAAAACGAAATGAAAGCGGACATTTTGAGAAAGGGACGCTTTATTATGAAGTGGAAGTAAAACTTCGGCAGATGTACGAAAAAGCGAAAAACCCATTTAAGGAAAAAGATAAACAATCCGCAAAACAGTCAAAGTCGGTTGTTACTGCACGAAAAACGGCAAAACAGAAAGCACAAAAATCAAAACCTGTCAGGAGAAAAACTAAATGATTCAGGAAAACAGTCAGGCATTTGCTAAGACAAAAATTCTTGGTACGCTGGGACCGGCAACCTCAACAAAGGAAATACTGGTACAATTAATGGAAGAGGGGTTGGATGGTGTCCGGTTGAACTTCTCGCATGGTGATTATGAATTTTTCGAGCGCATTTTTCACATGATTAATGAAGCGTGCATTGAAAAAAGAGCTCCGCTTGCAATACTACTGGATTTACAGGGACCAAAGATACGGCTTGGAGAGCTGGAAGAACCATACTTCGAAGTGAAGCCGGGCGACAAGATAGAGTTTACCACCGAAAAAATAAAAGGCACAAAAGAAAGAGTTTCTACCTCATATCAGCTTCTGCCCCGTGATGCTAAGGTTGGTGATATTATTCTTGTTGATGACGGTCTCCTGAAGTTCCGCATTGAAAGCAAGAACGAGACTTCTGTTTTTTGTGTTGTTGAAAACGGCGGTATTGTTAAGCCGAAAAAAGGAATGAACCTGCCGGGTATGGAGCTTTCAACACCATCGGTTACTGAAAAAGACCTGAAAGATCTTGAATTTGCCCTCGAGCATCGTGTGGACTTTGTTGCACTATCTTTTGTACGCAGGGCTTCTGATATTATCGGGTTACGCAACTGGATGAAAGAAAGAGGACATAATAAACCAATTATTGCGAAGATTGAAAAACCCGAGGCAGTTTCAAACTTTGATGAGATTCTTGAAGTTGCCGATGGTATTATGATTGCCAGGGGCGATCTCGGTGTTGAAATGAATCCGCAGGATGTGCCAATAATACAAAAAATGATAATACGGAAATGTAATGAAGTGGGGAAAATGGTAATTACAGCAACGCAAATGCTGGAATCGATGATTACAAATCCGATTCCGACGAGGGCGGAGGCATCGGATGTTGCTAATGCAGTGTGGGATGGCACTGATGTGGTTATGCTCAGCGGAGAGACTTCGGTAGGCAAATACCCGATCAGGGCAGTACAGATAATGAATAATATCGTAAAAAATGCCGAGACTAATTATACTATTACGCGAAAAGTTGATTTTGCAATTCCCAAAACCACAGAGGAAAATCTCTTTGATGCGGTAAACCGTGCAATAGTTTCTATTGCGGAGCAAACAGATTGTGCGGCAATAGTGGTGTTTACTCATCAGGGAAGAACAGCGCGCAATCTTTCCAAATTCCGACCAAAAGCCCGCATTATTGCAATATCCGATAGTTTTGATACGATGAATAATCTTTGTCTTAAATGGGGAGTAACCTCGCTGTATAGTAAAATTATTAATAAGGAAGACGCCGCTGTTGATGAAGCAAAAGCATTAATTCTGGAATCGGGTCATGTAAAGAAAGGCGATCTTGTTATTATTACCGCAGGTGCGCCGTATTCAGAAAAGAGCAGACTAAACTGGTTGAAATTTGATGAAGCCTGAGAGGTTTTACGGATGTTTAACTATACATTGATAGTAATTGTAGTAAGTTTGAGTTTGTTAACCGGACAGACTCTTGACCAAAAACTTCAGTCAATAAAAACCACCTATCAGCTAGCAGGGCTTTCGGTGGCTGTAGTAAAAAATGACTCAATAGTATTTAACGGAAGTTACGGACTCCGCGATATTCAGCGAAATTTGCCTGTTACCGACAGCACCATATATCGGATTGCATCAATCTCCAAGACCATCACTGCCGCGGCTCTTATGATATTGTACGACAGAGGGTTATTTCAGATGGATGATGATGTGAGTTTTTATCTTCCGTTTGTACTTAGGAATCCGAACTATCCGAATGAAGTTATTACCATTCGGAAAATTCTTAATCATACATCCAGTCTCCGTGATGGTACGGGGTATGATGGATTTCTTTCAGCTACTTACAATAACACACCTCCGCCGCATTTGCAATCGCTTCTGAAACAGGGCGGGGCGTATTACAGCTCCGATATGTTCAGCTCTTCACGGGGACCTTCTTCAGGATATTTTACTTATGCGAATATTAATTATGGCGTGGCGGGCACACTTGTTGAAAATATTTCAGGCGAGCGCTTTGATCTGTTTGTTAAACGGGAGATAATGGATAAGCTGGGGGTGAATGCTTCATTTAATATACAACATATTCAAAATATTAATAATGTTGCGGTATTGTATAGAAAATCGGGGAGCTCCTGGGTACCACAGGCTGATAATTACAACGGAGTAATGCCGCCGCCCCGTGACCTTAGCAGTTATAGTATCGGTACAAATGGTGTAATATTCGGTCCGCAAGGTGGTCTGCGTATCTCTTCGCAGAGTTTGGCGAAATTTATGATGATGCTGATGAATAATGGTGTGTATAACGGAGTACGGATTCTTTCGGATACCACCGCTCAGATGATGAGGAATGTAAGCTGGGTTTATAATGGTTCCAATGGTAATAATTATTATGGCATATTCAACAACTATGCCGCAGGATGTCACAGAACCACAGAACTTCTTCCCGGTGAAATCTTATATGGGCATCCGGGAGAAGCCTACGGTCTTATTTCCGATATGTATTTTTCTACAGTTAAAGATTACGGGATAGTATTTATTACTAATGGCGGAGTTTGGGGGTATGGGACATACAGCGGATGGTATAATGTAGAAGAGGATGTTTATAAAGCTGTGCTTGCTTCTCTTCCCTCTTTTACTACTGATATATCTGATACTGAAAAAAAAGTTCCGGGTGATGAATTGTTTGTAGAAATTTACCCGAATCCTTTCAACGCAGGTGCTAGTATTACCATAGAAATTGATAATACTTATTTCACAATGCCAAAAGTGGTATTGTTCACTGCATTTGGTGAAAAGGTGGCGGATTTTCCTCTTTCCGGAACTGAGCACGGTAAAATCCGCATTCAATTTGATCCCTCACGGTATAATCTTTCCTCGGGTATGTATTTTCTTTCGGTAACCGCCGGTAACAATAACAAAACACTTCCTATGCTTTTGATGAAATAAAGTTCCGGTTACGGGGGAGAAACCAAAATAGTGAATTATGAGGGCTTAACAGAGAAATATATAAGCCTTGTCGTATAAACAAGAGCATTTGGCGCTAAAGAATAAACGGAAAGTGTTCGATAATAAAGAAACGGACTGAAAAAAAACACGAACTTGCCGGAGTAAGAGGCCGGATCATTATTAAAATGCGGAAGTGACTGCATCAAGGCGAATTCAATTCCGATGCCTGTGATATTCAGTAATTGACTTATTGGCATAATTCGTTAAATTAAGCTAAGTCGCTATGTGGAAAATGTACCTGAGTGATGTTCAAATCCAGAATGAGAAGAATGTATCAATTTGAATCACTCATAAAATATTAATTCCTGTAAGTTATTGTTTTTAATAGGTCTTAGTGTTGGCATAAAAAATGCTGATCGAAAAGTAATTTTTAACTAACGGAAGGTGAATTATGAAAAAACTTCTGCTATTTTTTATTTTGAGTACAGTTGTACTCTTCGGTGGAGTGGGTGACTCTCTGAAAATAAATAATACTGTTTATCCGTCAACTTATTTTATTCATCCCTCAATAGAGGGCGCCAGCATCGCAAAGGTCACCGCTACCGATAAAGGCAGTAATGTTACCTTTACCAACCCTTATACAAATAATAATGTGACATATTGGGCAGGGACATTCACGGGTACACTAGATAACAATCCGGCAAAGTTTTATTGTATTGATATCAGGAAATATCTGGCTTTTTATACTCCCTCGCAACCTCATACATATACCGATTCAAATTACACGCCATCGCAGATTACCTATATCCTGAACAATTACTATCCATATAAGACATATCCATATCCGGGTTCGGCAAGCACTGTTCAGAAGGAAGCTGCTGCAGTGCAATTTGCTATCTGGTATTTTTCTGATGGGGTGGATGCAAATACAATTACAAGCAATGCAGATATTAAAAACAGGGCACTTGCTATCATTGCTGATGCGAACGCGAATGCAGGAAGTACCTTACCAGTTTCAACATTGTTGTTTTTACCGGCTTCTCAGAATGTTGCGACCGGTACAACAGTTACTTTTCAGGTAGCCGCCTATGACACCAATGGCAATCCGCTTCAGAACCGTACAATTAATTTATCAACTACTTCAGGCACTTTGAGTGCTACTTCAGCAGTAACCGGAGTGAATGGACTTACACCTCTAATTTCGCTAACACAAGGCTCAGGAAATACTGCTACAATAACAGCAGTTGCTAATGTTATAATTCCACAGGGTACACGCTTTGTACATACAATTCAACCGAATGATTATCAGAAGCTGGTTTTGGCAACCCCTGTAAATGCCGCAAAATCAGTTACCTCATCTATTACATGGTACACACCGCAGAATTGTGATTTAAACGGTTTTGTTACCTATACACAGGGTGGCTGGGGAGGACCAGATAACAGCGGACCCGGAACAATACGCAAAAATAATTTTGCAACGGTATTTCCGTCCGGTTTAACTATCGGAGGCGGATCGAATAAAGCTACATTCACCACATCTAATGCTATTAAGAATTATCTTCCTGCCGGCGGCACCGCAGGCGCTCTCAGTGGCGTTTCAGTAAATCCGGTTACTACCTCTTCCGGTGTGCTTGGCGGACAGATTACAGCGCTTATGCTTAATGTTTATTTCGATTCAGCAGGTGTAATCGGTCCCAATCCGGTGAAGTTAGGAAATCTGGTGATTGCAAGCGGTCCGTTCCAGGGTAAAACAGTTTATGAGTTTCTGGCAATCGCAAACCTTGCTCTCAGTGGTGCATCAACCGGATATACATTCTCTCAGATTAATGATGCCGCTACCGCAATTAATGAAAATTTTGATAATGGTTCACAGGATAATGGCTTCCTTACCTGTGCTGTTGCTCCGCTTCCGGCATCTATTGGTGACCGTGTGTGGTTTGATGCTGATAAAGATGGTTATCAGGATGCAAACGAAAGTGGCGTTGCCGGCATTATCGTTAAACTTTATACTTGCAGTGATGTTCTTGTGGCAACTACTGCTACTAATGCAACAGGATATTATTCGTTTACCGGACTTACACCGGGAAGCTACTATGTAAAATTTGAAATACCTTCCAGCTATGTTGTAACCGTTCAGAATTCCGGCACTGATGATACAAAGGATTCTGATATAGATTCTGTTACCTTTAAAACATCATGCACCGTTCTTATAAGCGGTGAAGAAGATTTATCATGGGATGCCGGTATTTATGATGCTCCCGCTGTTTGCGCGACTGATTGGACGGGAACACTTGGCCCTGATTCGGCTATTTGTGTTACTAATGCTCAGTGGATTACAATTAGTGGTTCTGTTAATCTTACTCCCGATCCATCAAAAGCAAAATTGCAGATTTCATGGAGAATAGTACATCCTGCTGAGTTCGACACTAGTTACAATTATTCAACAGTGGATATTTACGGTGATACAACATTCTCAATCTCAGCATGGTGGCCCGGTATCCGTTCTACAGATACGCTTGTTGAAATTCATTATGGTGTCAATGTTTTAGATTGTCAGGGCAATGTAATTCATAATGGAATAGGAAGAGATTTATACTGGTATCCATGGGTTTGTCCTGCACCACCGGCTAATAATGCTGATATTTCTGTTACAAAAACTGCGAACAAAGACAGTCTGGCAAATGGTGAAAGTATTACATTTACAATCACCGCTACTAATCTTGGTCCTCAGAATGCTACCGGAGTAAAAATTCTCGATCAGCTTCCTGCGGGGCTCGATTATGTAAGTCATACTGCTTCAGTAGGCAGTTATGATGAATTAACCGGTGTTTGGGATATTGGTAATCTTGCTAATGGCGCAAGCGCTACATTAACAATTACTGCAAATGCTAATGTACTCGCATCAGGCAGTGGCTCAGGTTCAATAAGTCTGGGACCTGTAGGTGACTTTAATCTCTTTGTCCTTCGCGATCTTAACCAGCCTTCCTCCGATACCGAAGGTAAAGTGGCTGTCGGACGCAGTGCAAACCTTGCCGGCTATAGTGTTGGCGATAAACTTCCAGTATATCCATTTGGTCAGGTAGATGTGCTTGTTGTAGGCCATAACTTAACATACCTTACCGGTGCAGTGTATAATGGTAATGTCGTTTATGGCAATTCTTCTAACCTGCCGATCTATGCCGTTAGTACAACAGGTGGTACGGTTCGTAAGGATTCAGTTATAGATTTTGTTGCCGCTGAAGCATACCTAACCAATCTCTCTGCACAATTATATAGTTTTGCGGTCAACGGTACAACCACATATCAGTGGGGTGGCGTATTCCTTGAAGGTACTCATCCAACCCTTAATGTGTTCCGTGTTAACGGCGATTCACTCTCACTGGCGAATGATCTTCAAATTCATGTGCCAAACGGCTCGGTTGTAGTTGTTAATTTTGTTGGCGATACTATACAGTGGCGTGGCGGCTTCGAAATATTCGGAACAGCCCGCAACAATGTCCTCCTTAATTTATACAATGTTGATTATCTCGATGTTCGTTACATTGATATTACAGGATCTATGCTTGCACCAACTACCGATGTATTATTTGAAAGCGGTGTTATGCATGGTCAGATGATTTGCCGCAGTATGAGAGGGCGTGGTCAGTTTAACATTTCGCCATTCCTTGGTAATATTCCGGTTGACTCGAACTTGGTGAATGTTGCACAGGTTCTTTCTTCCTCTCCTCAGGATCCGGTAAGTGCAAATAACAGTGATATGTTTGCCTTTAAGGTAAAAGATATTCAGCAGTCAACTGGTTCCGGCAGTAACTGGCAGTTAGTAACAAACTTCCCGCAGAGCGAAGTTGTTCTTACACTTGGTAATGATCAGAATGGTAATATGCTAACCGGTACTATGGGTGGTAAAGTTTATCGCTCAACAGATAATGGCGCAAACTGGACCCGTATTAACAATAGTATGAATGTTGGTTATATCTGGTCACTCGCTGTAAACGGCGCAACTATTTATGCCGCTACTGAACAAGGACTTTATTATTCAACCGATAATGGCGCTACATGGGATACTACAGAACTCTATGGTAAAGATGTTCGTGCTGTAACAATTACTCCTAATGGTAACATTTATGCGGGTACCTGGGGCTTCGGTATCTATGTATCAACTGATAACGGTGCTACATGGAATGTAACCAATAACGGACTCACTGCTCCGGCTGTACATGCTCTTATAGCACTAAATAACAATACATTGCTTGCCGGTACTTTTGGTGGCGGAGTATTCCGTAGTATTGACGGAGGTGCAACCTGGGGTCCTCTGCCTGTTGGCTTTGATTTCATCTGGTCAATGGCAAAAACCTCTACAGGCTCCATTATTGCAGGTACTTATGGCGGCGGTATATTCCGCAGTACAGATGGCGGCGATTCGTGGTTCCAGTCGAACGACGGTATAAATTCACTCTTCATTTATTCAGTAGCCGTTGATGCAAATGATAATGTATATGTTAGCGCATGGGCTGCAGGTGTATATGTTTCCTCAGCAAATACACTTAACTGGAGACCTATTGGTTTGCAGGGTCATGGAGCAGGTTCGATGTTTGTAAATCTGCAGAATGGCGCTGTATTCGTCGGTACCAGCAGTGGCGCTATTTTCAGAAATGATAACCCGACAGCAGTAACTGCCGAAGAACTGATTCCAGCTGAATTTGCTCTCAGTCAGAACTATCCGAATCCGTTCAACCCAAGTACGAAAATTACTTTCTCTGTTCCTTCAAAGAGCAGTGTATCTCTCGATGTATTCAACATTTTGGGACAGAAAATAATGACACTTCTTTCGGGTGAATACAACGCGGGTACTTATACTGTTGAATTCAATGCATCCCGACTCTCCAGCGGTGTTTACTTCTACCGTCTGCAGGCAGGTGAATTCAGCTCTGTTAAGAAGATGATATTACAGAAATAAGAAGAGTAAAAAATTAATTTAACCACAGCCGTGGCTTGTAGCCACGGCTTTTTTTTTACTTTTTGCAAAAAAATGGGTGTACAACATTTTGAGCTTAAATTATTTTCAATCCAGAGGATTAAAAAATCCGGAGGATCTTCGATCCAGAGGATGTACCATCCGTTAGGGAACGGATTTGCAATCTAGAGGATTTAAAATCCAGAGGATCTTCGATTTTATCATACACCCAACCCTGATTGAAAATCCTCTGGAAAGGGTGATAATTTTATAACAACAGCTACCCTTACTTATCCTCAAAACCCTGAAAGGGTGATATATAGTGGGATTGTCCGTTAGTCCGTTAGCTAACGGATTAGCCAACGGATCCCCTGACGGTATGAAGAGAAATTATAATTCCACCCTGTCAGGGTTTATTTTGTTTGTATTTTTGTGATAACATTATCCGGAGGATTTAAAATCCAGAGGATCTTCGAGCCGTTAGGGAACCGATTTGCAATCCAGAGGATTTTCAATCTGAAGGATCTTCGATCCAGAGGATGTACCATCCGTTAGGGAACGGATTTTCAATCCAGAGGATTTAAAATCCAGAGGATCTTCGATTTGCGATTAGATTAGTAAGTTTTCAACCATTTTGTCGTACACCCAAATAAATTCAGTACTCCTTTTTGTATTGAGTATTTGTAACTTTCAGTAATCAATTCCGGAAGTTTTATGATAAAAAAGTTCCTCCTTCCATTAATATTAATACTCTTCACTTCTGTTTCTAATATTGCCCAGAATTACCCTTTTTTTGGTGTACAAACACACTTCGGACAGATTGAACGAAGTGATATGGATTCAGCCTCTGTCGTTACAATGCTTGATTCGATTTCTGCCGCCGGAATAAAGATTATCCGCGATGAAATGTATTGGTCATATATAGAAACTACGCCAGGTATATATTCATTTAATCCGAAATTTGATTTTTATGTAGAACAAGCACATCTGCGCGGAATTTCAATACTTCTGATACTTAATTATAATAATCCGCTTTATGCACCGCATGCCGGTTCCGGAATAACTTCAGACACGAACAGAATTAAGTTTGTAGAATATTGTAAAAAAGTTGTTCAGCGATATGCGCCCCGAGGGATAAAATTGTATGAAATTTGGAACGAACCAAATATTCCACAGTTTTGGGATCCAACTCCGAGCGCCTCCGCATATAAATCTCTACTTCAGGCTGTATATCCCGCCATAAAAGCAATAGATTCAACAATAACAGTACTCGGCTGTGCAACTTCACCGGCTGAAGGAAATCCGGCGCCATATATTAGCTGGATAAATTTTATTTCTATGGTTATGAATAGCGGCGGTGGCGCATTTATGGATGCTGTTTCTTTTCATCAGTATCGGGTTGATAAAGCGCCGGAAACATACCTTTTTACCGACCTGAATAATTTGAAAGCAATAATTCCGGAGAACAGAAATATTTTTCTTACCGAAATAGGGTATCCTACTTCTTCTGTATGGCCGAATGTTTCTCCACTAAAACAAGCAGAGTATCTTGCACGCATTTATCTTCTTGGCAGAAATTTTCCCCGCTTAAAACTTATATCGTGGTATGACTTTAAGAATGACGGAGAATCATCAACGAATAATGAGCATAACTTTGGTATAGTAAATTTTAATTTTACTCCGAAGCCTGCTTACAAATATTATAAAACCTTGATCTGCGAAACAGGTGATAAACCATTGCTCTCAACTACGGCAACAGGAAATTTTTACAAATACATTTTTGGCGATTCATCGAATAAAACAACTGCTTTCTGGAATGCTTCCTTAGATCAGCAAAAAAATGAATTGTTTGGCTCAGGCATAATTAAAATAACTCATTCAGATGGTACCACATACTACCGATTTGATAAAGACAGGATTCTTCCTGTAATTTATCCAACTTCACCGGTCTATTATTCCGAACTCACCGTGTTACCTGCACTTTATAATTATCATATTGTACCTGAAAATGATTCATTGATTCCCGGGCAGAAGATTCAACTTGGCTTTAGGGCAATGGTCTCCGGTTCGGGGGAATTAATGTATGTCGATAGTACATTGGTAAATTGGACTGTGTTAGATTCTACGGGGAGAATTGATAGTCTCGGAAAATTCTATGCACTTGTTCCGGGAATTTGCAGAGTAAAAGGTGAAGTTAACGGGATTCAGGTAATTAAGACATTTTATATTCTAGCATCCTATATATATCGCGAATTAGAAAATTTTTCAACATTAGCGAATTTACATGTTAGTTATTTCGGGATGCATCCTGAGACGGCGACTGCGATAACCGACACAGCATATTCATCTCCTCCTTCAGCACTGCGCATAGACTATCGCTTTACCTATGCCGGAATTGACAAACACCGTGTGTATTTCGATTGTAATTTTCCACTTGTTGGTGAGCCTGATTCAATACTCATTGATATCTATAATAACGGTAACGGACATGTATTTGGCTTCCAGCTTGAGGATGCAGACGGACAATTATTCACTGTGAATACAAATTCTACATTTTTACAGCAGGTTTTTGGCTGGAAAACAATAAGAGCTTCCTTGAAAAGTTTTGGTTCTGCATTTAATCATCCCGCAAAATTGAAGCGTTTTATTTTTTATGCAGTGAAATCGGGAGGAATTGTCGATTCAGTTTATTCAGGGAGTGTAGTCATTGATAATCTGCGTATTCACAATGGCATAGTCTCTGATACTCAGGAAAGGGGGTATGAAACGGTAACACCAACTGATGATTTTCTTGTTTTCCCAAATTATCCGAACCCGTTTAATCCGGTTACAAAACTTCAATTCTATACAAAAAAAAGTATGGAAGTATCATTGGTTGTATATAATACTACCGGAGAGGTTGTTTACCGGAAAGAAAATACAATCGTTCAGGAAGGGAAGAACGAAATAGAAATCAGTCTTACCGATAAAGCCAGCGGTGTATATTATTATGTATTGATAACTACGCGCAATAATATTGTGCATGGAAAAATGATTTTATTGCGATAGAAAAAATCTGTCAGAACGAAAGTCTTCATAAAAATAGCAACGCTCCGTATAAACACGGAGCGTTGGATGAGGATTCGTTTCTTTAAGCGAGCAATTTGCTTACGAATGTTCCAATTCTAAAACTTCATCCTTCATTTTTTCAAGCAAAGCAACGACTTCATCGGAAAGAGATAGCACTGAGCGGGAAATTTGTGCAGCTTCGGTCTTTTTGCCGGCATTATATAATTCAACTGTGCGCTTTACAGCATCGTGCATTTGTTTATGTTTTTCACCGAGTTGTTCATAAGTAGGTTGACCTGAAAATATGTCCCGCCATGTTGAATAATATGTTTTACCAAGCTGACATTCTGTATGGTTAAGAACTGCTGAATTAGCCATAGTTAATTCACCGGAAAGTATTTGGTGAATTTTCGATTTCCACAATTTATGTGCATTAATACCGAGATTTATACTGTCTTCGACGATTGCATGATCAAATTTCTTATTGGATAATTTTTCATCCACAATAAATTTAGAAGAGGTTTTTTGTAATTCAGTTATGACAGCGTTAAGGTGTTCTGCGGAAGCTGCTATATCATTAAATTCGTCGGAATTCTGTTTAAAGAATTCAGAAATATTTTCGACATTCCGGTTAATTTCTTCAGCGCTGGAGGCAAGTTCTTCAGAAGCTGCCGCAACCTGATTTACCATATCGGCAACTTTTACACTGCCTTTGATTATTGTTTCAAGAGATTTACCTGCCCGGCTGGCTAGTTCACTTCCCTCAGAAACCTTTGCCGAATTTTGTTTTATTGATACAATTGCGTCAGCCGCACCTGAGGTAACAGTATTAACCATAACATTAATTTGTTTGGTTGAAGCCGCTGTCCTCTCGGCAAGTTTTCTAACTTCATCCGCTACAACTGCAAAACCGCGACCCTGTTCACCGGCCCTTGCTGCTTCAATTGCCGCATTAAGCGCCAGAAGGTTCGTTTGTTCTGCAATATCTCCGATAACTTGTGTTATCATGCCAATTTCGGAAGTACTTTTTCCGAGATCTTCAACTATTTTTACTGCATGATTTACCACGCCGACAATACTCTCCATAGTCTGAAGAGTTTCGTGAATTATTTTTCCTCCCTCCTCAGCTAAACGACCTGATTGATTCGCCGCATCGTAAGCCGTCATTGCATTCTGGGAAATATCATGAATGGTTCTTGTTACTTCACCAATTGCGGTGGCAATTTCATTGATTTGCACTTTTTGTTCATGCGCACGGGAAGCAATAGTGTCGGAATTTGATGAAATTATTGAGCCTATCTGTACAGTTTTATTAGTTTGTTCACGGAGGGTAAGCAGAAGGTTTCTGAATTGGGACACCGATTCATTAAATTGCCGATAGAGTTTTTGTACTTGCTCATCGCCTTCTCCCTGAATTTTAATTGTCAGCTCTCCTGATGAGAGTCTTGTTACTGCGTCAATGAGTATGCTGTTCAGCCGTGCAAAAGTTTCTCTTTCTTTATTGAGCTTCTCGTTCATAAATTCCAGATTGATAAGGGATTCCGCTGTTTTTTCGCTTGCCATACGGATCAATCCTTTTGTTCCCTCAAGTCGAGGTTTTCTGAAATACTTTTTCTGGGAGGAATAATGTATGAAAGTAGTAACCTCTTTCAGAAATGCCTCAATCTGATCAAACGATTCCTTTAAAAGCCAGGCAATTCTTCCGAGCTCATCATCAGTTCTAATTTTGGTAATTCTTTCACTGAACACACCTCTTGCTACATTTTGAAGTACAACATCAATTTTGTTTAACATTTTTAGTAATGAGTAAACAACTTTTCTTATGAATAATCCTACCAGAAGTAATAAAATACCGGTAATTGCGGCTACTGAAGTTACCAAATCAGAAACACGATCCTGTAATTGCGGAATCAGGGTTGCAGGGTCGCCATTAAATTGTGAATATTCACCGATTATACTATTAATCTTCCAATAAATAAAAGCGGCCGCTATTGTTAATATTCCTCCGCAGACAACTGCAGGGGCAAACATTTTCGAAGGAAAACTTAGTTTATTATATGCTAAGAACAAACTCTTCATAACTCGTCCTCTTTGAATTAAGCATATTCATCAGAAAATTATATGAATGTTCCATTCCGGAATTTCCCGGATAACGGTTTTCAATACTTTTCATTTCCGAATAAATAGCTGAAATTGTGTCTATTGCTTTTCTTTCAGGCCGACGCCGGAAAGAATAATACCCCACAATATTTTTATTACCATCGTACACCGGTGTAATATTTGCTAATACCCAATAGAAACTGCCATCGGCAGAAAGATTTTTGACATAAGCAAATATTTCCTGACCACTCTCAATTGTCTCCCAAAGTAATTTATACACTGCTCTGGGCATATCGGGGTGACGGATAATATTGTGCGGGGCTCCGAGCAATACACTCTCGGGATATTTGGCATATTTCATAAATTCCCTGTTCCCATAGGTAATGATGCCTCTTTTATCGGTTTTGGAAACAATTACATCTTGTTCATCCATAACCATTTCATTTAGTGTGGGCGCTGGTTTTGAACTCACAATTTTATACCTTTATTGTTGTACAAATGTATTATCGTACGATTTAATCAGATTTTTAGCTCTGTTGAAAAAAAAGTTCACAAAAAAATGGGAAGAATGAATTAAGTACTAAAAAAATCTGAAAAAATATTAGGGAGGTCGTTTAAGTGGGTAAAAACCTGCCTGTTTTAAGGACAGGCAGGTTGATCAGAAAAGAGAATTTATTTTAGTACGGTCATTTTTTTTGTAATGTGGTAATTTCCTGCCGTGAGTGTATAGTAATAGTTGCCGCTGGGAAGAGAATTTGTTTGTACTTCAATTGAGTGAACACCGGCGGGTAATAAATTATTCAATGCGGTTAATACTTCCTGCCCAAAAATATCGTAAATCCTTAATGTTACATTTTCAGTTTCCGGAATACTGAAATTAATTTTTGTAACCGGATTAAATGGATTAGGATAGTTCTGAGACAGTGAAAATCCCTGAGGTAATTCCTGTTCGTTAGCAAGAGATGTAACAATAGCATTTGCAGTAAAACTAACAGTTGTAAAATTTGCGGGAGTACGAAGTGAACCAATTTTAATTGTAACAATACCCTGCCCGGGATTATTAAGGGGAAATACATGTACAGAAACCTCGCGGGTTTCACCAACTGCAAGTGGTGTGCTTTGATATTCAGCAGTAGTTGCAACACTATCAAGCCATGATGCAAAACACAGTTGGAAACAAAGACTTGATGACCAGTCAGCCGGAAGTTGATTTAATGTTCTGACGAGATAAATACCAAGACTGCCCTGAGTGAGATTTGTTACACTCACACTGAAAATCATCTCTGAACCCAATGTGTCGGTTTGTATTGTATTATGAGGTGTAATACTAAATTCCTGCGAGTACACAGTTTTCTGAACGAGTAAAAAAGTACACAATAGGATGAAATATTTCATTAGACGATAATTTTTATTAGCAGTCAAAGTAGATGAAAATAACATTGGCAAGTCCGCGAAAATAATTTGGAATAAATAAACACATTACCAGTAAAGCGAAAATTGCTCAAAGCCGCAGGAATTCCTACGGCTTTGAGGGTTTGAATATCATTAGTTCTATTTCAGAACAACCATTGTTCTTGAATTACTATATTTTTTGCCGCTAATGCCTGTAGCTTCTAAATGGTAAATATATATTCCACTATTCAGGTTTACGGCATTAACAACAGCAGAATGATGACCGGCGGGAAGAGTTTCATTAACAATGGTTGTTAGTTCCTCGCCGAGCGTATTATAGAGTTTAATTGAAACAATACTTTCCTCAGGAAGAGAGAAACCGAACTTTGTCATCGGATTAAATGGATTAGGGTAGTTCTGCTGAAGTTCGAACGATAATTCGGATTTTACATCAACTTCCACTGTCTTGGAGAATTCATAGGCTCCGGAAAAATCAGATTGACGAAGACGGTAAATCTGCTTACCTGAAGGAACATCCAACTCAGTAAATTCGTATTGGTTAACTAAGGACGATGTACCATGACCACGAACGAATCCCACAGTAACAAATCCTGTTTGTGTTTTTCTCTGAACTTCAAATCCGTAATTATTTGTTTCGGTAGCAGTTTTCCAGTTAAGAGTAACATTACCGGAGTGGCTGTAGCCTGTAAAAGATACGAGTTCAACGGGAACCGGCAACATATCGAGCGCATAGGAAAATGTTCTCCATTGGCTTGGGCTTGTGGGAACGAATGAACTTGTTGTGGTACCGGCAGTGGCGAGAGCGGAACCCTGTTTGTCAAAAATTGTGTACGGAAAACTTAATCCTCCGTCAACTGAAAGTTGTACTATAAGCCTGTCAGGATAACTGGCGGAATAAAGTGCATAGGCATAATCGAATTTTACTGAATCAGTGCCCAGTAAACCGCCGAATATACGCGAATACATTGTATCGGCACGATTTTGAGTGCTATAGTCATAAAAATTGAGTCGTACAGAGTTATTGCCGCCAAAGACCGGTCCGTTAGCGCCTGTATATTGTTCAAAGGTAATACCTCCATCGGGATTGATAACTTTCCATCCCGGAGAAGGAAAACTCTCCTCAAATAAAGAATAATAAAATACTCCTTCGGTAATACCGTGTTTGTTACCAAATTCTTTCGGAGAGTTTTCTAAAACATCAGGAGAAGGAACAGGCTTAGCGGGTTCACCTTTGCTTATTGGTACAACGACATAATTATCGGTATGCAAACGATATTTCCCGGCATTCAGTACTTCTTTTGTCCTGTCGTTTTGAATAAATACTGCGGTATAGATGCTGGTATCAACCCAGGTAGGAAGATCTAATTTATATTTAAAGTTAAATTCGTATGTACCGGGAGTAAGCGGAATTGGAGTTCCCAGAGAATTTGGATATGCTTTTCTGAAAACATCGTAGAAAGTAGTTTCGCCATTTGTGCCCGGAGCTGAAGCATAACGAATTACCCGCTCTATAGCATGTACCCGCAAATAATAATCACCGCTTCTCAGTGGTGCTAAAATATTTAAAGTAACGCGTGCATGAATTGTATCGCCGGTTAAGCGATTCTGATTTACTGTTATCGATACCGGACTTCCGTTTTTTCTTGCAGTGGCAAAAGCATTGGGAAGACTACCTGCCGTGGTATAAGGATAAACCGGATGAATCTTGCCGTCCATAATTATATGAGGAACTGCGCTAATGCCATAATAAAATCTTCTATCGTTTGCCTGCTCCGGATTGTATAAATACATAGGATCGTTACCGGGTGAGGGCCAGTTCATGTGGTATTTAATTGCCACGAGTGAATCGAATTTTGATTCAATAAATGCATCAACTGTCGGATTATTTGCAGCGCACGGTCCGCAGGTGGAGCTTGTCCATTCTTCCAATAAAACATTGCGTAAAACACCGGGGAATATAATAGAATATTGTTGTAACTGGTCGTTTGATGGGTTTAAATCGCCGGCAAGGCTGCATGTGGCTGTGAGATTAACAGGTTGTCCGGGAGTAATTGACAAATTATCGAAAACTACTTCGGTTGATTGCCCCGGTGCAAGCGAGGTAATCTGCTTAACACTTTGATAGGTGCCCGGCAGAACACTCAGGGTTACATTAAATGGCGTGTTTATTGGATTAAGCCCGGTATTCATAACAAGCACTTTCGGAGCTAAAGTAATAACCGCACTTCCAATGGTGTAACTGGTATCTTTTTCAATATTGGTAAAAGAGATTACCGCTGCATCATATGCCATTTGTTTGCCAAGAGTGACATTATCGATGTACAGATTGTTGCCGTATTGGTTAACGGTAACAAATTTTAATTGAACCTGCGCCGTTGTGGTGATAGAAATAAGTGCGATGAGGAGAAAAAATGACCATTTCATTTAATACCTCGCTAAAAATGAGCTGTTGTGTTGAATAAAACTAAGGAATTTTATTCTTTAAAATTTAATGATTTTTTTTTCTGATTAAAAAATACGGGTGTATGACAAAATGGTCGAAAATTAACTGAGTTAATCGCAAATTGAAGATCCTCTGGATTGCAAATCCTTATAAACCCTTATATCACCCTTTCAGGGTTTTCAGGATAAATAAGGGTAGCAGTTGCTATAAAACTATCACCCCCTCGGGGTTGGGTGTATGATAAAATTTTAAATCCTCTGGATTGTAAATCCGTTCCCTAACGGATCGAAGATCCTCTGGATTTTTAAATCCTCTGGATTGAAAATCCTCCGGATTGCAAATCCTCCGGATAATATTATCACAACACAAACAAAATAAACACCGGCGGTGTGGAATTATCATTTCTCTTCACTCCGTCAGGGGATCCGTTGGTCCGTTAGCTAACGGACTAACGGACTAACGGACAATGCCACAATTATATCACCCTTTCAGGGTTCTGTTTGGGTATTTAACGAATATTCTATAATAATTTCAACCCTTTAGGTTTAATGACACAAAAACATTTGTTCGATCTAAAAAAATCAATCCTGAGATAAGACAAATTATATAGCATGCGTATGCCAAGCATCAAATACCAATCCCGAGGGGATGTAATATTTATAGCGCAGATATACGCAACACCAAATAAAAATCCTGAAGGGATGACATAATTAAATAATTGAGTTGTTATCATAGTTCAATTTCGTCAGGGGATCCGTTGGCTAATCCGTTAGCTAACGGACTAACGGACAATGCCACAATTATATCACCCTTTCAGGGTTTTTAGGATAAGAAGGATCGTTGTTGCTAAAAAAATACCACCCTTTCGGGGTTGGGTGTATGATAAAATTTTTAAATCCTCTGGATTGTAAATCCGTTCCCTAACGGATCGAAGATCCGTTGGCTAACGGATGGAGCATCCTCTGGATTTTTAAATCCTCCGGATTGTTAAATCCGTTCTCTAACGGATGGACCAAGCCCCTGCCTCTTTATAAAGAAAAGAGGGGCTTTGACAGTTCTTAATATAAATCTAAGCTCAAAGTGTCGATACCCAAAATACTCGCCCAAAAACCTTTTTTTAGG
>CAYTLQ010000046.1:0-3952 GCA_964438715.1 uncultured Ignavibacteriaceae bacterium | reverse complement strand
ACCATCAATCGCTATGATATCGCATCCGGTAGCTAATAATGTTTCAACTTCGGAGTAACTTCCGGTTATTCTTACATATCCATCGTCAAATTTAGATTTCATCAAACCAATAACCGGAACATCTACCTGGCTTTTAATGAGGCTAACATTATCTTTACCCTGGGCACGAATTCCTTTAGCACCACCCATAATTGCGGCTTTCGCAAACAGTGCCAGTAATTCCGGTTTATTAAACGGGTCATCTCCCTCCGATTGACAAGAGACGATCAGTCCTTTTTTAAATCTCTCAAATACATTGTCCATTATTTTTTCTTAGCTCCCATTAACAATATATCCATACTTCCCGGTACATTTTTTAATTCGATATCAGCCATCGATAGAATTTGTGGTTCGCTGATAAGTCCCGTGAGATCAATAATTTTTGGACCTGAAATAATAAAAAGGTCCGGGATAAGAGCGCCTGCATCACCAAATGTTGTGTATTCGGCAATAATATTGGAAAGTTCGGTTTTAACTTCATTTATCTTACAGGATTTAGTGATACCATCATTAATCTGCAGACGAATTGTGCCTTCACGGTCAATCAGTCTGATATTTAACTCATTACGATTGAGCAGACCAAATAATCGTTTATCTTTCTTAAGATAAGTAGCAACATAAAAGAATTCTGTCCGGGCAGGGAAGTAAAGATCGTGTACACTGCATTTAAGAGAGAGGGCTGCTTTATTACGTATTTGTTCCTCACTCATTTCCTGAATGCCAAGTTCCTTTGTTCGAAATTCACTGGAACCCATAGCGGTTGCAATTACTTTTTTGTTCTGATTATCAATTTCAATAGTTACCTCAATAGTTTGTGGCGAGGCACCCATTGCGAGAACTGAAGAAACGGCTTCCTGACGAAGGTTTATAATGTCAGTTTCGGTTGGATTGATTATGTTTTTTTCTACTGAATCCCTTATGATTCCGAGTGCCGCTCCTATAGCCGATATTACTTCACTATTTTCAGCAATCCTGTGAGGCACATTCATAAATTTGGCAGTAAAGGGAATCAATGCAGATGCTCCTCCTCCTCCTCCGACAAATTCAACTAGATTTTCATCAAGTTTATACTCCCGAATAAGTTGCTTAATGACAGGTTTAATTTTATTTGCTGAATATGTGAGAATATCCTGTGCGATACTTTCAGCACTTCGGTGAAGTTTTTCACTCAATGATTCGAAACATTCTTTTATATTTTGGAGATTCCCAAGTCCGTGACCGGTCTCCTTAACCAGATTGAGAAAATATGAGGCACCGGTTGGAGTAATTGTGAATTTCTTATCAGTAATCCCTTTTATATTTATTGAGAGATAATCATCTGGGTCGCCTTGAAGTGGCGTAACAGTGCCAAGTTCTATATCCCTGAATGAAACATTCTTAGCAAAACTTACATATTCAAGATTGGCAATATGTGCAGAGCGGGGACCTACATCGATTATTTTCTTGTCTTTAATACGCGGAACAGAACCTCCACCAATACCCAAAGTGCGTACATCTAGCGTTCTGACGAACAGTTTATTTTTCCCGATCTGGGCAGATTTGATCTGGGGCTTTCCGTTTTTAATAACGGAAATATCTGTGGAAGTACCTCCTACTTCAAGAAAAATACCATCGGATATTTTAACATACATCAATGCAGCGGCAACACCTGCGGCCGGACCTGAAAGCATTGTGAGAATAGGCCTTCGCCGCATTTCATTGATATCCATTATTCCGCCATCGGAGCGCATAACCATAAGAGGCGCTTTAATTCCACTATCGCGAATTGCTTTCTCGGTCATATTTGCTGTTTCCAACATCTTTGGCATCATACTGGCATTGATTACAGCCGTTCTGGTTCGGACACGCAATCCATAGAGTCGTGATATTTTACTTGCCGCAGTACACAGTATTCCCATCTGATGACATACTTCAGCGACAAATATTTCGTTTTCAGGGTTATCCACTCCAAACACCTCAGTAGCAACAATTACTTCGGCACCCTCTACAAGGAGTTCCTTAATAACACGCGGAATAGAATTTTTCCAAGAAGGATTATGAATCTCAACAAAACGGAAATAAGTTTTCAGATATTTTCCGGGTGAGAGTTCAATCTGTTTAGGGTTACATTCTTTTTTGCCTATCTTACCTTCAAAACCCTTGCCTAATCCGATTATTCCGACAGGAGCAACATCACCTTCGAGCAGAGCGTTAGTTGCCTGCGTGGTTGAATGTGCAATGAGAACAATTTCCTCAGGTTGTATTGATGCTACATTGAGCAAATTGAACATTGAATCAACTACTCCCTTAGCAACACCTTCTTTTGCCCGATGGGTTGTGGGAACGCAGGCTTTTCCGATTATTTCAAAATTAATAATATTAACTGCAACGGCATGAGTGAATGTACCTCCAACATCAATACCGATTTTTATTTTTCTCATTGTACTCTCTTAGAAATATCGTATTCCGGCAAGTATTAACCCAAAAAGCGCAATCAACCATGTGTAGGGGATTGTATTCCATAAAATTTTCTGAACATCTATACGCATTTCATTAGCAAGCCAAACATTCTGGGTGTTTGTAGGATCGCTAATGCCCTGTATCTGACCAACTGAGAGCAAAACTCCCATTATAGCGCCTGGTTGAAGTCCGCCACTGAGAAAAATAGCAGCTAGACCGTACCCCATTCCCCATACATTGAGAGGTCCTCTGTAAAGTGCCAATGGAGCCGCAAGGGTGAATAATAAAACATAGCTAATAAATGTATGTGGTATAATCTGTATCATTACTGGTTTAAGAAGTGTTAAAACAGGCCATCCTGATGAATATTGTGGAGGCAGGGTTCCGGCGGGCCCCATTACTGCATTAAGAAGCATTCCGATTCCTAACATCAACGCCACTGCAGGCATTACTACTCCACCTCCCTCCAGAATTGAGCGAAGTAAAATATTTAAGCTATTTTTTCTGAATGTGGATACAAAACCGTATATGAGCCCGACTATAAATGATGCAATAAAATTTACATTAAATAAAAGTATGAGAAAGAGCGGAATGAGTGGTATAAAATATGCTCCCCAGAAAAGTGAGTATTGTTTTTTTATAATTCTTACAAGAGAAAAGACAAATAAAAAAACTATGAAAGCCCCAATTACAAATTTTAGCCAGTTCCCAAGAAGAGAGAAGATAAACGAGATGCTGTCTTTAGCATTTTGTGGTAGAGCGTTATAAACAAAATAAAACGAAGCGCCTGTTAAAACAAAGATAACAGTAAATATTCCTATTTTTTTAAAATTTATATCATTACCATCACGGTATAATTGAATTGTTATGTAAATGATTGCAAAAATATATGTGAGAAAAAACAGTGATAAGGCAAACGCTCTGACTTCATCAACGGCTAAATTCAATACATTTGTATAAACCGCCCAATTACCTACATTTAGAATACCACCGATACTTAAGCCCAACAGAAAAACACCTGATGCTGTAACAGCGCTTAAACCAGCGGCGGAGAGGATAGGCAAAACCACAGTAGCAACCATAATTATTGCACCGAGTCCGCCAAGTGTAGTAAAGAGCAGCATTATAAAAGTTAGCATTATCAGCGAAATGAAAAAAGGATTATCACACGATAGTTCCGCACCCATCTTAATAAAACTTTCTGCTACACCGGTTTTTTGCAGTAAAATACTTAACATACTCCCGAAAATTGCTATGGTGTATGCCTCACTGAATCGTGTTGAACCTGCCACGAGAACTAATTGTATTGTGTCATTAACAGATACACCGGAGATAACAGGAATAAAAAAAGCCAGTATCGGAAGAGCGAAAATTGCCGGAAGTTTTCGAAGGAACATAAATCTGGCAATTGAGAGGAAAACTAATATTATAAATGATATTTGAAGGGATGCCATCGAAAAGGATGATTTTTATT
>CAYTLQ010000045.1:0-8493 GCA_964438715.1 uncultured Ignavibacteriaceae bacterium | reverse complement strand
GTGGTACTTCCCGCTTTAGGGTTGTATTTCAGATTTTAACCGCGGGATTTTCGGCTGGTATTCAGATAAGTTGTGCTAATTCAGTTTATAACCATTTACCGGGTGATTATCATTACAAAATTCCCGGAAATATAGCAATTCATTTATATTACATAACAGATTAATTAACCGTATTAATGATAATATAGTTTATATGTCAGTACTCATTACAGGCGGAGCAGGATACATAGGTAGTGTTATTGTTGAAAAATTGCATAATGCAGGGGAATCAATAATTGTTATTGACGACCTTCGTGATGGACACATTGAAGCAATACCACCCGGTGTTAATTTCTACTTTGGTTCATTCGGTGATACCAATCTGCTCGAAGAAATATTTCAAACGCACAAAATTAAAACCGTATTTCATCTTGCCGCTTCATCCAGCGTACCTGATTCAGTAATTAATCCCGGTTTATACTATCAAAATAATATTGCAAATTCTATTAACTTACTCACGGGAATGGCAAAAGCAGGAATAGCACAAATTATTTTCTCCTCATCAGCTTCTGTATATGGTGAACCGGTTTCTCTGCCAATTGATGAAGAACATCCTCTGAAACCCATTAATCCTTATGGAAAGACGAAACTATTTCTTGAAGAAATTATTAAAGATCTTGCAATTGCTAATAATATCAGATTTATTTTTTTCCGATATTTTTGTGCCGCAGGTGCTACCGATTTGCATGGTGAATCCAGAAAAAACGAAAGCCATCTCGTGCCGGTTATCATCGATCATGTTCTGGGAAAGCGAAATTCCATTCCTGTTTTTGGTACTGATTTTTCAACGAATGATGGCACCGGAGTGCGCGACTACATCCATGTTTCCGATATTGCGGATGCCCATCTGTTAGGACTTCGTATGATGGAGTCGGTTGTCGGCTCGACTTTTAATATTGGTACGCATCTGGGTGTTTCGGTTTTGGAAATGATAAAAACTGCTGAAGAAATTTTTTCCAAACACCTGAAAGTTGAATACCATAACCGGCGCGAGGGTGACCCTGCAATTCTTGTTGCTTCAAACAAAAAAATTACTAACCAATTAGGTTGGTCTCCCAAACACGACATAAAGAGTATTCTTTCCTCTGCATTCGCATGGCGGCGTAATCCAAGGTATTGATTTTATGTCATCTCCAAGGGTAACCGTACTGATGCCGGTATTTAATGCTGAAAGGTTTGTTCTTCAGGCAATCAAGAGTATCTTAGTACAAACCTATCGCAATTTTGAATTTCTTATTATTGATGATGGCTCAACAGATAACACAGCGGAAATAATACATTCATTGAAAGATGAAAGAATTATTTTTCTTCAGAAAGAACATACAGGTTTACCGGACTCTCTGAATTTTGGATTGCAAAGAGCAAACTGTGAGATTATAGCCAGAATGGATGCTGATGACATCTCTTCTCCGAGAAGATTGGAAATACAAACTGATTTTCTGAATAAAAATCCTAATATACGGGTACTCTCAGGAAGTTATGGAATGATTAAGAATAATCGTTTATTGTATCGTGTCACTCCGCCGATAACGCATTCAGAAATAATCCGAAAAATGATCTTGCACAATCCAATTGTTCATAGTACAGTTGCTTTTTACAAATCTGATGTTCTTAATTTTGGTGGTTACAATAATGTTCCTATGGAAGATTACGATTTGTGGTTACGATTAAAAGACTCTGTAAAATTTCATAACCTGCCTGAAGTTCTTGGGTTTGTCCGATATTCAGATACATCGATTTCCCGAAGTAATATTATTACAGCATATCATGATGTCGGTAAATTATTAAAACCTTTTCAATCATTTGAATCTGCCAAAAATTTCGGGATTACAGACAAAAAGGAATTTGATCGTATTACGGGCTGGTTCGAATATTTCTACGGAGACAGAAGAAAAGCCACGGCTAATTGGGTTAAAGCTGGACTAAGCAGTTTTTTTGACTATCGGATATGGATTGCTTCTATTGTTTGTTTATTCAATGAATCAGTTTTCACTTCATTTAAAGAATTGCGTTTACGGTATAGAATAGAATATTTTTCGAAGTATTTTTCTGCTGAGAATGTTTCGATAAGAAGTGAATGGAAAGAATTACTAAACTCTGTTTCTTGAATAATATGCGTATGAGTGTTTTGTCAATAAGTAGTATAAGATGTAGAGTTGTTCTTTATTTCTTATTAGGTTTTAGTATTGTAGCTTCAGTATTTTTTCTCCCGATCACATATTTATTACATTATACACAAGATGATTCGTTCTTCTATCTGAAAATTGCTCAAAATATTGTAAGTGGTTATGGATCAACTTTTGATACAATAAACAGAACGAATGGTTATCATCCCCTATGGTTACTGGTACTTGTATTTGTTTTTTATCCACTTTCAGTAATAAACTCGATAACACCTGAAATTCTCCTTAGAGTTACTTTTTTAATCACTATCATCCAAAACCTGCTAACTTTAAAGCTATTCCGGAAATTATTAAATCACCTCTTCACCGGTTTAGATGCAATAATAATATACTCTGCACAAATAGTATTATCGGTGACGGTTCTTTTTAACACTATTGGTCTGGAAATTCAACTGGTTTTATTATTACTAAGTAGTTATCTGTTTTTATT
Organism: uncultured Ignavibacteriaceae bacterium; assembly: GCA_964438715.1. GTDB lineage: Bacteria > Bacteroidota > Ignavibacteria > Ignavibacteriales > Ignavibacteriaceae > CAYTLQ01. Next base: position 5,841 of record CAYTLQ010000045.1, on the reverse strand, counting down.
GTTTAGAAGACAATATCTGTGGCTAAGATTACTCATTACAGGTTTACTCTGTATTGCCAGAATTGATTTACTCTTCTTCATAATGCCAATTGTTCTTTTCCTCGAATACGAGAAGAGTTTTAAGGGTTTGTCGCTAAAAAAAGTAATAAAATATCTGATGGCTCCCGCAATTCTCATAGGGACATATTACTTTTTTAACTATTGGTATTTCGGTTCATTTATCAGCACTAGTGCGAAAGTGGAATTCCGAACGGACTTGTTCCTGTTTTCATCAAATTTTCCTCTGCCCCATTCACAACCAATCCGATTTATGCTTTTTTGTTATTCACTTTCAGGAGGCTTTTTATTCCTGCTCGCAAATGGTCTAAAAAAGCATCATTTACGAAATGGTATATTTATGTTTTGGGTAAGTTCAGTTATCTATCTTTTCGTTCACTTTTTATTTAATTTGAACGGTGCGCGAGATTGGTATTATGGAGTACCGGCATTCTTTTCAACTATTCTCCTTGTGCAACGGATAAATGAACACAGGAATTTGCGTAATTTGGTTTTTTATGTCTCGTTGTCAATACTGTTATTATACATAACTTTATTCAGAATAAACTATTTAAAGTATGATGATGCATATTTTTTTGCTCTCAGTGTCAGGGAACATACCAATGCAAATGACAGGATTTTCATGATTGATATGAGTGGTTTTCTCGGTTTTTTCTCAGAAAGAATAGTGGTTAACGGCGATGGTCTCGTTAATAGTCATCGGTATTTACAACTACTTAGAGAAAAAAAATTACAAAATTATTTTATTACTTTGGGTATTACACACTATGCAACCTATACATACAAACAACCATTTAATCAGAATATGTTTGAAGAAAGTAGCTATAGTTGGTTTCCCTATAAATTTGTATTTCCAAAAGAACATCTGGTAGTTTCTTCGCAAAAGGTTCATGGAGGATTATTCCGAAAAAAATTTGGCCAATTTTTACTTTTCCGTTTAAATAGAAATTTATGAGTTACCTCAAACAGCTCTCCCCGCCTGTTCTTACAACGATTCTCATAGTGTATGTATTGCTTGTTATCTTAGTGTTTTTATCAATCAACATTTATAATAATTTCACTTTTACCTACTCACTTGATGATCCATATATCCATTTAGCATTAGCAAAAAATCTGGCTTCGGGACATTATGGCATTCAGGTTAATGAGTATGCTTCTGCCTCTTCCACTATTCTATTTCCGTTTTTACTTGTTCCTTTTTCTTTTGTTAGTTTCTTTACAATAATCCCTTTACTTCTGAACACACTATTTACTGCTGTCTCAATTATATTTTTATATCGAATTCACACCGGGTTTATTGACAGTAACCTAAACTCTGCGAATTTATGGCTGATTATTATCACCATACTCTGGATTAATCCGATTGGACTGATTTTTACCGGGATGGAGCATAGTTTGCAGGTATGTATTGCAATTGTAACTTTCTTCTATATTACCCGGTATATACAAAGCGGAAATTCCTGCAGAATGTTGATTTTATTATCTATCATAAATCCATTGATAAGATATGAAGGGTTTGCATTAGTTGCCGGTATTATTCTGATATTTTTATTGAAGCGGGAATATCTTATTGCTTTATTTACACTTATTTCATCATTACTGATACCAGTCATATTTTCATTGTACCTGCATTCCATTAATTTACCCTATCTGCCATATTCGGTGATAAAGAAAAGTGAGTTACACTCTGAATTTCATTTCATTGAATATATCTATCGGAATTTTATTCTCGTTTTTTATTCCACTTTTGGAAGATATATTGCACCATTTTATCTCCTTGGCCTGATTACAATGATTTTTATTGCCATCAGGTATTCCGAAAAAAGACTTCTTGCATTGTTTACTATTTGTGTTCTTGTATTGCATTTCAGTTTTGGTAAATTTGGCGCCTATGGCAGATATGAAGTGTATGCCGGAGTAATAATGTGGTTAAGTCTGAGTTTATTTTTTCAAAAGAAAATTACCTCAGTCTTTCAAAAAGGAAAAATTGCTATTACCGTGTTTATCATTTTATTTTTACTGCCGGTTATTCCTTACATAATGACTGCAATAACTACACCAATAGCGGCACACAACATTTACCAGCAACAATACCAAATGTCTCGTTTCCACAAACAGTTTTTCTCTCACCCGGTTGCTGTTAACGATATTGGCCTTGTAACATTTAATACAAAAAATTATGTTCTGGATTTATTCGGTATTTCTTCAGGGCATGCTCAGAAGTTGAAACTTGACAGTACCAGTGTACTATTGGATTCAATAACTAAAGCAAAGAATATTCAATTCGCCATGATTTATAAGTCGTGGTTTAGACATTTACCCAATAATTGGGTGTACGCCGGCGATTTACAAATTAAAAGTAGAGTAGTTTTTATAGGCTCCAATGTTGGGTTTTTTCTTATCGACAAGACTCTTAAATCCCAGTTTATAAAATCTTTACTGCAATACAAGGACACCCTCCCCGAAGGAGTAGAATTCTCATTTAATCCACAATTTAAATGAACCAGCCACTTATCATACACCTCCAGCCTTACTTAAACAAATCCTGTGGAATTACGAGGATGATTAATCAAATTGTAGTTTCAACATCCTCGGAATTTCATCATGTGATTATTACCCATGGAGGAGATAATATTGAGAGTTTCTTTCATCCCGATATCAGGATTATTCAATTTGAAAAACATTCTCCCGTTCTTGAGTTCATAAAACTCTATGCACTATTGAAGCGATTAACAAAAGACCAAAAATCAGTTGTAATTAACAGCTACCATAGATTATTCGACCTGCTGACATTCTTCATTCCTCTGCCTGATACAGTAAAAAAAGTTACAAATGTACACAGTGTAGTTTTTGGCAAAAAATTAATTAGTTATTTTTCAAATTATTACATTGTCCCGAGTTTTTATGTCGCACAACATCTGACTAATTACTTCAATATACCTCCTAATAAAATTACTGTCATTCCTAATGGAATAAATCCGGCAAAATATAACACCGTTAAAAAAGTTACCGTTAACCGGGAATCCAACAATTTGATAGTTCGGGGAGCTCACCCGGTTATTGCTTTTATTGGTAGAATAGATAAAGAGAAAGGCATAGATGTATTAATAGAATCAGCAAAAGAGCTGTGGAGTAAAGGTTATACTTTTTCATTAAATATTTTCGGTAATGGTCCTGAAGTAATACTTCTCTCCGAGATCATTACGCAAAACAAATTTCCGATTTTCTGGTCAGGTTCCGTTAACGAAGTGGAAGAAATTTATCGTAATACAGATATTATTATTTTGCCATCGAGAATAGATCCATTTCCGCTCGTAATGCTCGAAGCTGGTTATTTCAGTAAACCATTTATTGGTACATACTCCGGTGGTATGTCTGAAGTTATTCAAAATGGAATCAACGGGCTTATTGTTCCGCCTGACGACACAAAGGCGCTTACCGAGGCTGTAGAATTTTTTCTTCTTAACCCTGAGAGTGCTAAGCGTTGTGGTCGTGAGTTGAATAAAATTGTTCTGGAAAAGTATTCTCTCGAAAATTGTTTAAAGTTATATAAACAGTATTACTACTCTCTATTTGGGATAACTGCAAACAGTGAAAATTAATATATTGGGACTGGAAGTCAATAATATTGATTCCGAAAAATTGTTATTAAAAATTGAAGAGGCAATAAATTCATGGAAAAACCTGAGGATATGTGGATGTAATGCTCATACATTAAACATCTTGGCAAATGATAAACAATTTTTCAACAGCCTGAGAATGTATGATATTATTCATCCTGATGGAATCGGAATATTCCTTGCCTCCAAAATATTGTATGGAATAAAGGGGTTTTCCGGTCGCATGACAGGCTCAGACTTCATCGAATCCCTTGGGAAAAGAGCTATTGAAAAAGATTGGCAATTATTTATTTTTGGTGATACGGAGGAAACTTTAAGTATAATTTCATCGAAAAGTTTATTCCCGGTCTCAGGAATGAATTGCGGATTTAATTTTGATTCACAAAATGTAATAAATAGAATTAACCAGTCGGATGCCGATATTCTTATAGTTGGATTAGGTACTCCTCTGCAGGAAAAATGGGTTTCTGCACACAGTGTTAAGATAAAGACGCCCGTCATTATTACAATAGGTGAAGGGATACGGGTACTAGCCGGCACGAAAAAACGCGGGCCGGTATTTTTACGTAGGTTAGGATTGGAATGGTTAGTACGACTATTTTATAATCCTAAAAAGTTCGCTGTTCGATATTTAATTGGTAACCCTTTATTCATTCTAAGGGTATTCAAAGAGAAATTAAAATTATGGAATTATGCTCAGATATCTTGAATCATTTTTATTCTGCTTTATAATTATTTTTTTATTTGTGGGCAATAATATTACTTCTGCTCAAACATCAAATATCAGGATTAGTTCCGGCGGATTTATAATTCAAGTCCCTGTTGAGAAATTTAAAAAGAACATCACCAAACTTAACGGCATTAATCAGATAGATTATTTTGAATTTACTGATTATTCTAAAAGCGGTAAGCTCAAACTTCCTGTTCATAATGTTGTTCTTGCCATACCGGAAGGAAGCGATCCAACTATCGGGTTTAAAATCCTGAAGTCAGAAAATTTTTCAGAATCGTATCCGGCTGTCAATCCCACTATTGAAGCAGACGGCGACTCAGGATATTTTGTAAAAGATGAAACAAAAATTCATCCTTTTACTCAGGAATCTCCCCATAATGTTCGTTTAATCTCAAAGTTCTACTGGAGAGATTTTTATTGTATTCAACTTCAAATACCTTTAGCACAATATAATCATACCAATAATTCAATTACTGAAGTTTCCGAATATGAATTGAGTTTAAAGTTCAGAGAACCATTTCATTTTGAATCAAACTCCCCGATTGAAGTCCGAAGTGCATTTGACAAAGAAGTAAAAGAAATTTTGTTAAACAGCCAGATGGCTGAACAATTTCGGATAACCCGCTCACTACCGTTTGTTGATAGTACAGGAAACTGGATTAATTACAACTCTCAATATTTGAAAATTGGGACCGTTGCGGATAAAATTTATCGTATCACATACTCAGACTTTATGAGTCTCTATCCACAGTCAGTAATTAATCCAAAAACATTTAGATTATTTAAGGACGGCAAAGAAGTAGAAATTTTCGTTTATGGTGAAGAAGACGGGGTATTTGATTCATCAGATTATGTAGAATTTTTCGGCGGGAAAAACTATACTGAAAGTCGGGGGCGGAAAATCAATAACTCAAATGAGGAATATAACGAATACCTTAATCGTTATTCAGACACAGTTTTTTACTTTCTCACATGGGGAGGACAGAATGGTATTCGCTGTAATGTTAAATCCATATTCGCAAACGGCTTAAGCGATACATTAAACTATTATACCCATTTCACTCACACAGAAAGAAATACTATGTATCAGTCTCTCTCTGTGGATGTTGTAGAAAATCAGTTGACAGAATGGACTTCAACAAATACATGGGTTTGGGAATGGTTTGGTGTACAAAAATCTACCCGACAATTTTCTGTATCTAACCTTGTACCAAATAAAAATGCTGCAATTTACCAGAAGATGATCAGCGCCGGGTCAAGTGTAAGTGTCAATTCCCATAATATATCAATGCGACTCGATACTGCGCTAATTGATTCGCAGGTGGTAAACCGGAATGATGTCCTTTTACTGGGGAAAACATTTAATTCCTCTTTGCTGAAAACAGGTACAAACAGTTTTGTCGTACAAAATTTTGCTAATTCAACAACCGC
>CAYTLQ010000044.1:0-5810 GCA_964438715.1 uncultured Ignavibacteriaceae bacterium | reverse complement strand
CTATTATTCGCCAGATTTGAAGATTATTCAGAAACCTAAAGCGGGTAAAAGAATATTATTTCTTAATACTAATTATCCTTTGTTCTTAAATAATCTTTATCAAGCAAATCATGAACTTCATCTCCAGCCTTATGATGTGCAAAAACAATTCATTCTTTCTACATTTTTTGGTGATTCCGACTTTTATTCGCGTGGTTTGTCATTGTGCGGTTGGGAAGCGGACGATATTATTTTTAATTGTCCGCAATTACAGAATAGATGGGCTGAAGAAAACTATCCCGGCTTGACTTACGAATCAAATAATAAACTCATCTTATTACAGCAGATTATAAAATTCCAGCCTGATGTGGTATATATTCAGGAAATTGTTCGTATTGATGGTGATTTTTTAAGGGACATAAAAACGCATACCTCTCTTCTCGCTGGTCAGATTGCCAGCAACTATGGGAATTATCAATTCTTTAATCTCTTCGATGTAATCTTTACCTCTTGTCCGCCATTTCTTAATAAATTTAGAAAAGCAGGACTAAAAACACATTATGTGCCATTGGGATTTGACCCAAGAATTTGGGAGAAAGTAAAATCTGTAAAGAAGAGTCACGATGTCACTTTTATTGGCGGAATCTCGAATATACATTCCAGTTCAATTGAAACATTAGAATACCTCGCTCAAAACACAGCAATTGAGTTTTTCGGGTATATTTCGGTATCATTACCTCACAATTCAGCCATTCTCAATAAACATCGTGGTCAGGTATGGGGATTAGATATGTTCAGGGAACTTGCCGCCTCCAGAATAACTTTTAACAGACATATTTTTTCTGTCTCTGAAAACTACTCCAGTAACATGCGACTTTTTGAAGCAACAGGCTGTAATTCTCTGTTAATAACCGATTACGGCAAGAATCTCTCTGAATTTTTTGAAATTGGTGAAGAAGTCATTGCCTACCGTTCTGCTGAGGAGGCGGCGGCTTTAATTAACTATTACCAGCGGCATCCCGACGAAGCTGAGGAAATTTCATTAAACGGACAAAAACGGACACTGAAAGATCATACTTATGAAAAACGAATGGAAATAACCGCAGAAATTTTAGAAAGACAATTATATTATGCCAGAGTGAACCCTTATTATTTCAATACTCAACCAACAAAAATCTCAACGGGTTATAAGGATATCAGCCAGAGTGAGGTTACTCAGTCACATCTGGATGCATGGAAAAATGAAACTATTCCTCAACAGCAAAGAGCGCTTGTACAAAAAGAACTGGATTTGATGTACTCCGGAAAAAGTCTTGAAGTGTGTGAAGTGCTTGCTCGAGTGCTCTCTCCTCTTGTAAGAAACGAAACTTCCTTGTTGGAAGTAGGTTGTGCCAGCGGTTATTATTATGAAATATTATCATACCTTCTCAACAAAAAATTAAATTATACGGGAATTGATTACTCTGAAGCATTAATTAGTCTGGCTAAGGAATTTTATCCCAAAGCACATTTTATTACTGCTGATGGTGCAAATATCCCGCTCGAAAGCAATTCTAAAGATATTGTTATCTCAGCAGGGGTACTTTGTCATGTGCCGAACTATGTTGATCAGATTAAGGAATCAATTCGTATTTCTAATAGATATGTTATATTTCACAAAACTCCAGTCTGCAGGCTACAACCAACAAAATTTCAGGAAAAAGAAGCCTATGGTATTAAAACTGTTGAATTAATTTTTAATTTGAATGAATTTGAGCAAGTTATTACAAATCAGGGATTGGAAATTCTTGAATCAATCGAATTTGACAAAAATTTAAAAAAAGATACTTCAATGATGACATTTTTATGTAAAAAGAAATTTAATGAGAGTTCAAATTGAGATATTACTGCACATATTTTGACAGAAATTATTTACTCAAAGCGCTTAACCTCTTTGACTCACTTAATGAAAATGAAAAAATACCATTTAAAGTTTTTGCCGTTTGCCTTGATGAAATAACCCGTATTATTCTACATAAGTTAGCCCCTGAAAATGTAGAATTAATACCGCTTCACTCAATTGAGAGCTTAAAGAGTATATTACTTGAAGTAAAAGATAATCGTTCGTTGGTTGAATATTATTGGACACTTACACCGGTAATAATTAATGCAATATTCGACCGGTATCCGGAAATTGATATGTTAACCTACATTGATTCCGATTGTTATTATTTTTCCAATCCACAACCGATATATGATGAATTTAACGGGAATTCAGTTTTAATTCATGAACATCGCTTTTCGGAAAATTTCAAATCTCTTGAAAAGTATGGTAAATTTAATGTCGGACTGTTGGTCTTTAAGAATGATACAATTGCAAAAAAGATACTTAAACGATGGGAAGCACAATGTATTGAATGGTGTTATGACCGTGATGAAGATGGTAAATTCGGAGATCAAAAATACCTTGATGAATGGCCCCACCTGAATGATAAAGTTCAAATTCTAAAGAATATTGCGGCGGGAGTGGCACCATGGAACCATATCCAATATTCATATTCTTCATTGAATGATGTAGTTTACATAAATGAAATGCCGCTGATTTTTTATCATTTCCATTCTATGATCGGTCTTATTGAAGGTATTTTTATTCCAATGAAATTCGCTTCATATATTATTAACAGGAATATTATTGAATTAATATACCTGCCCTATCTCCGTAGTCTTGAAAATAATCTAAAAAAAGTAAAAACAATTGTTCCAGAATTTCATTTTGGAGTTAAAACAGGAGCAAAATTATCTCCTGATTTAATGTTTCTTGCCAGATCGGAATTGAGAGCGCAAATTTTAAGTGCCGGAATACCTCACAAATTAGTATCAATATCTGAAGATTGGGACTGTTTTACTTCAAACCAATTAATTGAAGACTATTAAATTCGTGGTAGGATTTTTACTACTCACAAATAAATGAGCTAACAAATATATAAATTTCTCAGGTGAACTTAACCCTGTATATTCTGCTTCCACGAATTGATAATCATGTATATTTCACGATCTTTTTTCCCAATGTAATAAGTAAATGTTCAGCTTAATAAAATACATCAACAGAGACATTATTTAACCTACCCGGCTCTTTATAATCGATATAATCGTCCGCATCTAAAAATATAAATAAAACTTTCTACTTAAATAACTTATACTTTTTCAGTTATTTCATCCTCATATTCTCTCTTTACTGTTACAAGTATTGAATTTCAAATAGAGCATCCGGGTATTGGCTTTTATTTGTTATACCAAAACTAGCTATTCATTTAAAGATCTTATTTTACTCTTTTGGTATGAACTTAGACGAATTAAGCGAGGGGAAAAGTGAAACTGGTGAATAATTTGTTCATGTAACTGACGAAAAACAATGACCTGGTAACCAGGGATAATTCTGATTTCCTTCAAAATTTTATATGGTAATTAAGTTGTACTTGGCATTATTTTAATTATTATTTAATTTTAGAGATAACAGCGTAAAATGACAAGTAATATTTAAAATTACCATGCGTCCGATTATATTTTTTTATTTCTTCGCTTCAGCTGTTTTCCCTCAGCAATTATATTTCCCTCCCCTGACCGGTAACCAGTGGGAGACACTCTCATTTAAATCAGCGGGGTGGGACTCAACGAAGACCGATTCACTTTTGGGCTTCCTCGAAGCGCAGAATACCAAAGCGTTTCTCATGCTGAAAGATGGAAAGGTGGTAATTGAAAAATACTTTGGTACATTTAGTCAGGATAGCTTCTGGTATTGGGCTTCGGCAGGAAAGACATTAACTTCTTTTTTAGTCGGGATTGCACAGCAGAAAGGTTTTCTCTCTATTCACGATACAACTTCAAAATACCTTGGAAGATGGACTAACGCTCCCCTGGAAAAAGAGAGACTAATCACAATTCGCAACCAACTTACAATGACCTCAGGTTTGAATGATGCTGTACCTGACCCATATTGTACTCTCCCCGAATGCCTTCTTTATAAAGCTGATGCGGGTACCCGTTGGGCTTATCATAACGGTCCTTATACGCTTCTTGATTCCGTTATGCAAAAAGCTACGGGACAAACACTGAATCAGTTTTTCATAAATGAACTGAAAACAAAAACCGGTATGACAGGCTTATTCCTGAAATCCGGATACAATAATGTCTTTTACAGCACTGCCCGGAGTATGGCTCGTTTTGGTTTACTTGTTCTTAACCGCGGGAAATGGGATACAACCCCTGTGCTTACCGATACCGCATACTTTAGAGAGATGACTTCAACCTCTCAGAATCTCAACAAATCTTATGGCTATCTGTGGTGGCTAAATGGAAAAGAATCATATATGCTGCCGCAATCACAATTTATTTTTCCCGGCTCACTTAATCCTTATGCCCCGGATGATATGATTTCCGCTTTGGGGAAGAATGGTCAGTTCCTGAGTGTTGTACCAGGTCGTAAAATAATTATGGTGCGTTTGGGTAACGCTCCTGACTCTTCTCTTGTTCCGTTTCAGCTTCATAAAGAGATATGGAGACTACTTACGCCGGTCATTAGTCCGGTAAGCAATACAGATGATGATATTATTACCTCATTGGATAAACTCGAGCAAAACTATCCCAATCCGTTCAATTCATCAACCATAATAAAATACACCATTTCCTCGCCTTCTCAGGAAAAAGGGTTAGGAGTGAGATCAGAAAGTAACATTACAACACAAGAAATGGACAGTGACAAGTTTGTTGTACTAAAATTATACGATGAACTCGGCTGCGAAATTACAACACTTGTAAACGCAATACAGCCTCCCGGTGACTATGAAGTGACACTTAACGCTAATGAATTAAATTTATCTTCAGGGATTTATTTTTACCGTCTTCAGATAGGTAAAACTTTCGTAAACAGAAAGTTTGTATTATTACGATAAATTTATTACCCCCGAAGTGGTAAGGTTTTTCTTCTAAAAGATTCTTTGATTTTCAAGAAAAGCTAGGCATTCTGTATAAACTCAAAAGAAAATTCTGCAAGCTTATTTTCATAAAAGAATGTCTTGTGAACTCCCCTAACTAATTTCATACCTTGGAATTAAATTTCAGGAAGTCAGGTTTTTGTTGTATGTAAGCGTCACAGAGAGATTACCCGAGTTCCGCCGCTTTCAATAAGTTTTTTTCTAAATTTTCTTCCTGCTCCTGTTTTTAAATATTTCTCCCTTGCTACTGCTTCTTCAAGAGTCTTAAATTCTTCAAAATAAATTAATTTCCATGGTGCATGTTTGGATGAGTATGTAGAATAACCGGAATTGTGTTCTTTTAATCTTCTTGGTAAGTCTGTAGTAAATCCGACATAAAAACTACCGTCTTTAATGCTTTGAAGCAAATATACGAAGTATATCATAATTTAATTAAATTGTACCCCCGACAGGAGTCGAACCTGTGCGCATGGCTCCGGAGGCCACTGCTCTATCCACTGAGCTACGGGGGCATTTATCATAGTAAACTTACTTTATTTTTTATTCAAACTTAACTATTTCTTCATCACCATTCTTCACCCACGCCACTGCTCCCCGCCCGCCTGAGCGACTCCGTCTCTCTGTCGTTCGGGCAGGTATCCACTGAGCTACGGGGGCATTTATCATAGTAAACTTACTTTATTTTTTTATTCAAACTTAACTATTTCTTCATCACCATTTTTCACCCACGCCACTGCTCCCCGCCCGCCTGAGCGACTCCGTCTCTCTGTCGTTCGGGCGGGTATCCACTGAGCTACGGGGGCATTTATCATAGTAAACTTACTTTATTTTTTTATTCAAACTAAACTATTTCTTCATCAC
>CAYTLQ010000043.1:0-6285 GCA_964438715.1 uncultured Ignavibacteriaceae bacterium | reverse complement strand
GTATCTAATGTTTCATCTACAGAAGCAGATGGGTCATAAGCTATTGCGAAAAATACCTCAAGTTTATCTTTTGGATAATCAAGATTTATGGTATTAATTATTTTCTGTTTAATAATTTCCCGAGATTCTCCGGAAGCAGAAATGATAAGGGTTACTAAAGGCTGATACTCGGAAGGATTTTCAAAAATCTTTCTGCTTTCTTTCCTGTTACGCGGCTTTGGAAAAAGGGATTTTAATGCAGGGATTCGTGAAATGAGAACAAGAAAAATTCCGTACCCGACATACGAATAGAATATAATGAAGAGCGAAATCCAGAAAATCATTTCTAATGTTTTCATTAAGGATTCCTTATTATGGTAAGCAATGAAATATCATCAGAAAAAATACCTGATGTAAAACTTACAAATTCCTCTTTAAATTTATTAAGAAAATCAATATCTGAAGCATATTTTGCAAAGGTTTTCTTAAGTCTTTCCATTCCAAATGCTTCATTTTGAATATTTACTGATTCGGTTACGCCGTCTGTACATAAAACTATACGGTCACCTTTATCCATATTTACCTTTATATCATCATATTTTCCATCCTCCCTCACCCCCAGTAAAATGCCGCCTGTTGTATGTTTCCGTATCTCGCCGGTTTGTCTGATAAAATGAAGCATCGCCAAATCTCCTGCCCCTGCATAGTTAATTTCACCTTGCCGGGGTGAGAGTACAATAATTGAAACTGCAGAGAATATCTCTGAAATCTTCGAATCGTTGTAAATTGCTGAATTTACTCTTTGTAACAAAGAGGCGGCAGTATATTCGGAGCTCTCTCCGCATATAGCACGAATAGCGCTTCTGATATAGCTGATAAAAGAAAAAGCGTAAAACCACGCTCCCCATTTTTTCCCCATTATATCACCCAGAACAACAATAGCTCTGTTATCCCGCATTTCTATGTAATCAAGAAAATCTCCGCCGGGAATGTCTTTAAAAGGCTGATACCAGAAGGAAATTCCGAAATCTCCCTTCGTTTCTGGTATTTCAGGTAAAAGGTCAATATTCATCTCGGCCGCTGCATCTTTCAACTCGCTAATAGCAGAAAGCCTATCTAACTCAATGGATTTCAGCAAATTTTTAATTTTAGCTACTATTACTTTAACCGGTGTTGTCTTCAATAAATAATCTTTTATCTGCAAATTATAACTATCGATAACTGTATTTTCATCCTGTACCACAGTAAAAAATACAAACGGTATATCTTTGATTTTATTAATGCTGAGAATTTTTTTTCTCAGTTCAGGTCCGTTTATTACCGGCATGTGATAATCACAGACAATAAGGTCAGGCTGAAATTCATAAATTGCCTGAATTGCAATCTGGGGATCATCGACTATTCTGGTAAATATTTTTTCACGCTCAAGATAATACTGAAGTACTTTGGCACTTTCAATATGATCATCCACAATCAAAACTTTATTTAACCGGTTCGTATCTAATATCGTAGGTAAACGCCTTCTACCGTATGATTTGCTGATTTCAATGCGCTTTAGTGAACTTTCAACCTTTGCCATAAATTCAGTCATATTAAACGGCTTTGATATAAAATTATCGGCGCCTAACGAATATGCTTTTGCCTTCTCTTCAGTGGAAGTATGTGAGGTTATGAAAATAAATGGAATGGTATTAAAACGGGATTTACTACGAACCATATTGAAGAATTCATATCCGTTAAGACCCTTCATCTCGATATCACATAATATAAGGTCAACTTCATTTTCTATGAGTAGCTCAAATGCATCTTTACCATTGTCAGCTTCCAGAGGAGTATAACCCCGCATACTAAGATTAAAACTAACTAATCGACGGAATATTTGATCGTCATCAACAACTAATATTTTTTTAGGACTTTTCATTCTGTACAAATTTTTGAGTATCTCTTCTTCAAAATAATAAATTTCGGCAGGACAATTATTACCATTTGAATTAGATGGTCAAACGACGAAATTCTTCAGACAGCCATTAGGATTAAAACTGTTGAAGGTAATTTTTTTCTTTCCCCAGTAAATAAATTTCTCACTAATTTTTTCTAAAGAACTTAATCATTAAAGTAAACATCTTTCGAGCATATCACCAACAGATATTACAACATCTTTATCCGAAAATTCAATTTTATTAAGAAGTATTTGTAATTCCGCATAACAACCATGTATATCTCCAATTACTATTGTTCTTCCCTCAGTACAGTTAACAAATTTATATGATGGATTCACTTCTCTTCATTATGATTTACTTTGAAAAATCTCACCTTGACAATTTTTTCTTTTTATAGAAATATAATAACGAAGCCTCATATATTTCCTTAAAAATCTGCAGAGAGTTTACAAAGGCTGTAAAACGGGTATTAAGTAAATCTCCGGCAACAATTTCTAGTGGAGATCAAAAGAGTTTATCATTTTTTACTTTTTCTATAAGATGAAACTGACATTACATTTATTTAATATTCAGGTATATATTTAGATTATACATTTTAAAGTATTCTATGCATTATATACTGTTTTTTTGTTTTTTTACCGCATCCATTTTTGCACAGTCCTTCAAGTTTGCGGCTCTTTCCGATAGCCGGGGTACAGATAACGGCGTTAATTCTGTAATGTTATCAAAACTTGTTAACCACCTTGTTGCTAATCACCCCGATGTTAAGTTTGTCCTTTTTCCCGGCGACCTTGTTGACGGAAGTAAAACCGACCCTGACAAAACGCTCCGACAATTAGAATACTGGAAAAAGATAATGGAGCCTATTTACAATGCTCCAAATATGATTTGGCCAAAACTTTGGATAACCGTTGGAAATCATGAAGTTCAGCACAGAGATGATGAGGCAAATTTCAAAAAATTATTTAATAATGTTTTTATGAATGGGCCTGCTGACGAAAAGGGTTTAACCTACTCTTTCGATTATCAGAATGCTCATTTTGTTTTCGTTACTACCGACCGCTGGTATTACGGCAACTTAGATGACACAACAGACGATAAGAGAGACTGGCACTATATTAAACATCTTGACTGGCTTCGTTATGACCTTGCCTCTGCTAAAGAGCGAGGAAAACAGTGGATTTTTATTTTGAGTCATGAGCCGGCGTTTCCAATTGGCGGCCATTTACGCGATGCACTCCCAAATCTTGGCTTAAACTTTAAATTGCCTGCCGATAGTTCAAAACTCTGGTACCTGAAACAACGAGATAAATTCTGGAATATATGCAAAGAGTTTGGCGTTACTGCATATATATGCGGTCATGAACACATTTACGGCAGACAGAGTATTGAAGGTGTTCACCAGATAATAGTAGGAAGTTCGGGGGCTCCGTTATATTTTTTTAATCCGCGTTTTGGTGAAGTCTTCGATAAAGCTCCCGGCAAAGAATTAAGCTACGAGGATGCAATTCCTTATTACCAGATTCTCAATTATCATTACGGCGAAGGTAAAAATTCTCAGGCTTCGGAGGATTTTGTAGGACACCGCGCTTTTGAATACATTTCCGTCGAAGTTTTTGAAGATAAAGCAGAAGTAACAACATACGGTTGTTTTCCGAATGCCGGAAGTTATACTCAATCAGATGAAGAAATCAGAATAATTGACAGCTTTACAATTAAAAAACAATGAGTGAGAGTTATGGTAAAAGACAGTACACAATTAACACCCGATGAAAACAACAAAGACAACAAAAATGCTGTTAGAAAAAAAGCAACTTCCGGGACTAAGAAAACCAGCACTGCATCAAAGTCTCGCGTAAATAAAAAGAGAAAAAAAGAACATACCCCTGATACTGAATTAACAATAAATCAACAGGAAATAACAGCGACATCTCCAGATACAATTTCGGAGGTTGAAAACACGGAATCTGTAGTTTTCACTCAGGAAGCATCTGTTTCAGAGTTTCAGCCGGAGAATTCAGCGCCCGAAGAAATTACTATAGCTCAAGAACAAATTTCCATTGCAGTAGCTCAGGTGGTGACTAATGAAGAACTAACATCAGAGCCATTGACTGAGTCGGGAACTGCTGTAACAGCGGGTATTCCGGAATCGCCCGCAACAGTAATTGAAAAAATTCCCTCCAAATCAGTTCCGGAATTTGTACCAGACACCTCTGAACACAACTTAAACAATCTCAAAAAGGAAAAGGAAAGTATATCAGAATCACTTTTACAAACTGCAGTTTTTACTTTGGGGGACTCCGATTTTGGAATTGATATAATGAAAATCCGCGAAATCATAAAACCGCCACACATTACTAAAGTACCAAGTGTGCCCGCCTTTATTGAAGGTGTTATTAATTTACGCGGAATAATTATGCCGGTGTTAAATCTGCGGAAAAAAATGAATCTGCCTGATAAGGAAATAGATAAACTTTCGAGAATAATAGTTGTTGAATACGGTAATACAATTATTGGTTTTATCGTTGATTCGGTTAAGGAAGTATTACGGGTTCCCTCTACAATGGTAGATAAGGCAGGAGCATTCAGTGGTTCGGGTGAGGATACCTACATCCAGGGGATAATAAAACTTGAATCTGGTTTGGTGCTTTTATTAAATATTGAAGCCGCTTTACGGTTTGAACATTAATGATTTTATTAGTTCTAATTCACCGTATTTTTTCCCATTGTCGATTCGGTATTCTTTGTTGTTGCACGATCTCTCAGTGGAACCACTAACTTTAATCCGCTCCACTCATCATCAACTGCAACAACTTTAACATCAACCAATCTATTAGCGTGTGCAAGAGCGCGTATTTTATCCTCTGTTATATCACTATGGGAATGTGCTCCCGATTTTGGCCACGATATCCAAAACACGCCTTCATCGTGCATATAGGGACGCAGTTTCGTAATGTCTTCTTCAAGCGTCTTTAGTTCATCTGCAAATATGTGAATACAGTCAATGTTTTTTTTCAGTCGTTTCACTACCGATGCACCCGCTGGGAGTTTTCCAATGCGTTTTATGAATTTCTCGGGCGCATTCTTCAAATAAATTTGTGCACCTTGTTTTATGCCTAACTTCTCGGCAAGCGGTTTGGCAGAGTTTTGTTGCTTCATATTATTTCCTTGAATTCTTTAAAAACTTTTTTAGTCCTAATGAAACCGCCCCCATCATTCCTCCATAGCCAACTGCAATGAGTAAGCCAATAGAGATGAAGAATGTCCTTGCACTTAACCCATCGGGAAAATTTTTAGCTCTTTCTGCAAATTCCCGATTATTTTCCAAATACTGCCCTACAAAAAGCGCCTGAATACTAAAAATAATAAATGCAAAGGCAAACCCTGTTAAAAATGAGTTCTGAAATAAGTTTTCTTTTACAAACCGTACAAGAATAAATGATGCTATAATTAAAAACACAAACCAGAATATCCATTCATTTTCACCCGGTAAGCCCATAATGTTGGCACTCCCGAGTACAAATCCAAAAAGTGAAAGATTAAGAATTATCTTATGATTCATTCTTGTCTGTTTGCTTCTCCCGATGGAAAACCGTGTGTATTCTTAATTCGGGCAAGCTGAGCAAAATGCCGCTCGGTATGAGCGGCAAATACTCTCACACAATCTCCAGCATTTAATCTTAAAAACACCGATACCGGTGAATGCATTTTTATTTTATTCAGATTTACCCCGGCAAGCCGTGTAAATTTTGTGAGCAAAATATCAATATGGCTGAGGTATTCATCAACAACTGAACTGCCATAATCTGATGCTGACGGATTGAATGACTTTGGTGATGCTACTTTTTTGGTGTTTTGCGGCTGTATCATCTCGTAAAGCATTTTACCAAAAAATGATGGTTTAAAAAGTGCCTCACTGCCGGTGGCTGATCCTTTATATTTATTCGTTGCCGAGTCAAGTATGGGGAAATACAATTCATCACTTTGAATCAGGTGTTTCAAGACCTGTGCTATACTCCATGCATCAGGGGAGGGCTTCCAGTTCAACTGTTTGGGAGTAAGACCAGCATATTCAGTTTTAACGATTTGCTTTATTGAATTCAGCGTACTCATCGCTTCACTGAGTATCTGTTTCGATGTATAGGTCATTGGTAATTTATTTTTGCAAAAAATTCAATTGTTTTTTCATCCGAACTCTCCAACATTTTTTAAGAGCTTCTTTCTATTGAGGAGAATCTGTAAATTTTTTCTCTTGAGACTGTATTTCTGCATTAGAATTTTATAAAATACTTTCAAATCAACAACAATAAACCGGATGCCCGTATCAATAAAAAATGATGCTTTTACCGGTCACATATCTCAGCAT
>CAYTLQ010000042.1:0-12452 GCA_964438715.1 uncultured Ignavibacteriaceae bacterium | reverse complement strand
TCTCTCTTACCATCGAAGAAAAGGACTCGACTAATTCAGAACTCATTCTTTTGCTCCATTATGAAAAACTAAGTTTAACTTTTGCAGATATTATATTTTCAAAGGGCAACAATATTTCATCGCCATTCTTTTTTGAAAATAAAAACGAATTACCGGTAACATTAAGAAGCCGCAGGTCTGCTTTTATCTCTCCTTCAGCATCCCGGTAAACAATTTCAAACACCCTTGAGATATGTTTTTCGAACTGTTCCGCAAATTTCAGTGGGCGATCAACTCCGGGTGAGGAAACCTCGAGCCTGTAAGCAGAGGTGAGTAAATTTTGAGCTTCAATCTTTGCGTTAATCTCACGGCTAACTAATGCACAATCCTCCACACTCAGTTGATTTCTGGAGTCAATGTAAACCTCAATTAACCGTTTTTCCTTGCTGCCTCTGACACGCCCATCTATATATAAAAAACCCAAGGATGTGGCTGTTTCTTCACAAACAGTAAGTATATTTTTATCGTCTGTCATATTCATAAACAAAAATCGCCCTTTACCGGGCGAATCAGAAATTCAAATATACGAAATTCCCTTTGAGAAATCAAATTCTGATACTTGCATTTGCAATCAATAATTTTAATCATTTGATAAATTGTTTTATGTAATTACAATGATTCTTTCACAGAACAGTTCAACCCGTTACTCAAAAAAATTTATTTAACTTACTAACCTCCGACTATAAATGGCAATGAAGATAAAATTTATTACCACGACGAGGGCAAGACACTTTATTTCATAAACTTATCAAAGTATCATTCCGCCAAAGTTAAAATTAGAGGAAGATAAAACCATTCGTACCAAATTCCTAGATAAGAAAAGTTAAGTACTAACAGGTCTGAGAAAATTACTACGGCAAAAACTTACTGACTGACCATTTCAGTTACGATTTTTTGATTATTGTTCTGAACAATAATTTTATAAACCTTATCGCCGGGTCGTACTTTTTCAGAACACGGAAATGTAATTTTCTGTCCTTTAACAGCCACTGCAATTATTTTCTCATCCTCCATAAGCCGGCTAAGAGTTAACTCCACAACCCCGGAAGTCTGGCCAATGATGATGATTTTATCATTCATTGTTATCTCACCGGTTTCAAGCAATACATAAACCGCTCCGGCTTTAGGATAGTAATTCAGCACTTTTCCGATATAGGTTTTTCTTTCGGTTGCTGCATTACCTTCCAAACCCGAAAAACTGTTGCCATCAGGTATGCCTGTATAGAAACCTGTAATAAATCCTCTGTTATAAATTTTTCCAAGCTCTCCCTTTAATTCTTCCTTTAGCTCAGGAGTCAGCATACCTTCATAATATGCATCAATTGCCCGGCGATAAATGGCAGTAACTTTTGCGGCATATTCGGGACTCCGTTTTCTGCCTTCAATTTTTAATGAATCTGCACCCGTTTCAATCAAATGCTCAAGAATATCAACAGTCATAAGATCTTTAGAAGAGAGTACATAATCTTTACCTAACATCATGGATTCATCTTTTCTGCCATCGTAAATTTCGTATTCCCTCCTGCAATTCTGCAGGCAGTCGCCACGGTTTGCACTATGCCCAAAAATTTCCTGACTCATAAAACACCGGCCGCTTACAGCAATACACATCGCACCGTGTGCAAAGAGTTCAATTTCAATATTTGTTTTTTCTCTTATCGCCCGTATATCCTGAAGACTACATTCTCTAGCAAGAACTATTCTTTTTGCACCGAAAGAAGCCATTACAGATGCAGCAATTGAGTTAGACACTGAAGCCTGCGTAGAGATGCAAAAAGGTATTCCAACTTCACGACACATCTGCATTACAGCGAAGTCCCAACAAATAATCATATCAATTCCGGAGCTCTTTGCACTTTGAACTATTTCCTTTGCTTCATCGAGTTCATTGTCAAAAAGAATAGTGTTAAGAGCCAGATGGGCTTCAGCTTCGTAAGCACGGCAAAGATCAACGATTTCCGGTAAATCGTTAACAGAAAAATTCCGGGCTTTGACCCTCATATTGTAATGGTCGATTCCAAAATAAACTGCATCCGCCCCACTCTTCAAAACCGCTGAAAGCATTGTCATATCGCCCGCCGGCGCCAGCAACTCAATTTTCTTTTTCATCGGCAGTATTGAATACTAAATTCCACAAAGCAATAGTAAATAATAAATACCCCATCACTTTTCCTGAATAAAACGAACTAATTTTACTACCAATCCCCTTGGAGCAAATCGAACCGACCACGCACCAAATTTGTTAAGTAATCCGGGAATAGCTACAACCTTACCATTAAGCATTGCCGAATAGCCTGACTGCGCTATTTCAGCAGAAGACGGAAGTTTTCTTCCGCGAACTAATCGGCTTTCCTGCATTGCCGCTGCCTCCTGAAATCCTGACTGAGTAACACCTGGACAGAATGCTGTAACCGTTATGCCCTTACCTATTAGCTCATTGCTTAGTGCCTCGGAAAAATGAAGGACAAATGCCTTACTGGCATAATAAACTGCCATCGTAGGTCCGGGTTGAAAAGCCGCAGTAGAGGCTACATTCATAATTCTTCCAAATTTCCGTTCCAGCATTAAAGGAAGAAATAACCTCGTAAGTTTCACTAAAGTAAGAATATTCAGGTTTATCATTTCCTCCTGTTTCTGAAGGTCCGAATCTATAAACAAACCATAAGTACCAAAACCCGCATTATTGATGAGATAATCTATGATAATATTTGATTTCACTATTTCATCATAGATTTCCTGCGCTGAGTTGGGATGTGATAAATCTTTTAAAATTATTTTTACTGAGACAGAAAATTTATTCTCAATTTCTTGTTTAATCTGCTCAAGTTTTTCTTTACTCCTTGCAACAAGAACTAAATCCCCGCCATATTTTGCATGCTCTTTTGCCAGCTCAAGTCCGATACCACCCGAGGCTCCGGTAATAAGTGCTGTTTTATTCATTGAGAAATAGTTCCTGGATTATTAAAACAATGGACTATCACATGAAATTGACTGGAACATAAAATGAACCTTAACAAACAAAAACTTATTCTTCAGATTGCCTTTCAAATCATTTCACTTAAAAGTTCCTGCCTAGGTTGAGCAATTACTACTTTATTCACGAGCAAACCTTTCTCGGAAACAACATGCGCAGCAGCATCCACAGCGCTTGTAACAGCCGCTACCTCACCGGTAAGCGTAACAAATGCTTTGCCACCAAGAGCCATCGCAAGTCGCACTTCAATAAGTTTCACATTTGCAGCTTTTGCAGCGGCATCCGCCGCTTCAATGAGTGATGCAACAGAAAACGATTCAACTATACCGAGAGCTTCGAGCATCTGTACGCCGGTATGCCCGGATATAGCGGGGAAAATATCCGGATGAACATTAGGGATAACAAAATGATCAATAACGCCAAAACCAATTACTTCAACGGCCGCCTCAACTGCGGTTTTTACTGCCGCTACATCTCCACCAATTAGCGTCATGTATTTCCCTGAGCAAATTGTACGCGACAATATCAGTTCAACATCAGATGTTTTCAGCATTATATCTGCGGCTTGCATACCGGAGGCAATGCTGGTCATTTCAATAAGTCCGATTGAGTTCTTTGTTATCATAAATTTCCTATTTCGCTATTCTTATAAAGTCATCATTTACATGTGTAACCATACCGGAAATTGAAGCGTGAATATTACTCCCCAATGCATTGTCGGCTGGTGAGGCAACAAGATTTCCGGCTTCAACTCTTTGCCCAACTGAAACTTTTGGTAAGGCAGGCGCACCAATATGCTGGCGAAGTTTTAATTTAACACTATTTGTATCCGGTACATCTTGTGTATAGGGTGTATGTCCATCAAATTCGGAAAGTTTCAGGCGGTTGATCAATTGTTTTAACGGAACACGCCTTCCATTTTTCATTGGATGAACTTTTACCGGCTTCGTTTGCTTGTATTTAATTCCTGCCATCCTCATTTCTTTTTTTGATTTATCGCATGCTTCTTTTGGATATAAATCTTCAGGACAGGCATAAAGTGTACATAATCCGCAAGCACAACATAGCTCCGCCATTTGATTCCAGACTTCTCCTCCTGACTTCGTGAAACCGAGTGAACGCATTACTTTATGCGGCTGAACATCGTAGCCTAAAAGAAAACGCGGACAGAATTCTGTACAGTAACTGCATTGGTCACAAGCCGATTTACCGATGCGGTGCCAGTTTTGTTCTGGCTGATTCTTTCGTTTTATCAGATAATGATCTTTGGGAAGAACAATAAACCCACTGGTTGTCTTTGTAACAACATCATCTAAATCGAAAGTCAATTGTCCCATCATCACTCCGCCTACATAAACCGCAAAGTCTTTCACCGAAGGTCCACCAGCAAATTCTAAAACTTCCCTGAAAGAAATACCCACAGGAACAAAGAATGAAGATGGTTTTTTTACTGCACCTGCTACACAAATAAATTTTCGTGTCACTGGTATATCATCTAAAGCATTCTTAATGTTATATAAGGTTTCAACATTATTCACTACACAACCAACATCAAGTGGAATACCGGCTGGCGGTATAAGCCGCTTTGTGGCGTGATAAACCAACTCGTATTCATCTCCTGCCGGATAAAAATCGCCAAGCAAAGAAAGCTCAATTCGTGAGCCATCTATGAGCTTTTCTACTTTTTCTATAACTTTTACATTTTTTGCTTTTATACCAAAATATCCTTTTTTCGCTCCGGTATTCTCAACCATCAGATTGAGACCTTCAATAATTTGTGGTGCAAAGTGTAACATTATTTCATAGTCTTTATGAATTAAAGGCTCACACTCTGCCCCATTAGCAAGTACATATTCAACATTGGAACCTGCTTTAACATGCGTTGGGAATCCGGCTCCACCGGCTCCAACAACTCCGGCATTTTTAATTTTAGCTGTTAATGTCATATACTTTTTTGTTTACAGACTTCACTAATCAAATTAAATTTTATTTATCTCTATGTCACAAAATAAAATCAGGAATTTTTAACAGCATCCGAAAGAAGTTTTTGTGACAATTCTGGTCCAAGATAGCGGTCAATCAAAGAATGGATGAAATAGAGCAATGGTGTTAATAAAACAGCTATGGTAAATTTATAAATATAGTTTACAACCCCTATAGCAAGTACCAGATTTAGTTCCCAGCCTGCTCCAATATAAAATGCTATGAATAACACCACAAAGCTATCAATAAACTGAGAAACTAATGTTGAACCCGTTGCTCTGAGCCAGATACTCTTTTCCCCAGTTTTCCTTTTAAGAAAATGAAAAACAGTTACATCAACAAGTTGGCCAATAAGGAAAGCAACCAATGACCCCACTATAATCCATAACCCCTGACCGAATATTGAGTTAAATGCCTCATTCATATCGAGCTTACCACCGGCAACATCCTTCATTATCCAAAAATCAGCCGGTATTAAATTTATTGATAAGAATACCATAAGGTAAGCATAGGCAATAAGTCCGGCGGCAGTAAACGACATAAATCGCACACCTTTTCTTCCGAAGTATTCATTAATGATATCTGTCATAATGAACACTATAGGCCAGAGCAGAACCCCTGCTGTAAGATTAAACGACAAATTTTCAATGCCGAAAAAAGATAGAGAAAAAGGTGCGATACCAAGCGTTTTCTCCAGAGAAAAAATCTTTACGCCGACAAACTCAGCCAATAATGCATTGGCGACAAAAAAAGAACCAAGGAGAAAGAATAGTCTTACAGATTTATCCGTCATTGCAGGAATTTATAAAATTAAAAAAATTAAGGTATGGAAAATAGATGTGTGAAAAAAGATGGTAAAGAGGTACGAGAGGTTTTTTACCCTCAAAGAAAATCTTTTAGGTAAAACTCAATTTCTTCGATCATTTTTTCATCAATGGTAAATGTAACATAATCGGCAAAATTATTAAGTATTACCAATGAATTGATACTCGTATCCATCTCTTCAAGGTTTGCAATTTTTTTTGAAACATTGTGATTTAAAATCCTAATGTCCTCATAATAATTCACCAAATTAACCATTTCCCAATCAGGTTTGTCTCCTTTTTTCCATCGAACATATTGTGAAAGCAAATAAAGAGAAAGAGCCCGAATCTGGGTTTCTTCTAATGTTGCAAAGGGTAAATGAAAATAAAGAAGTGGTTTCAGCCTCCCCATTATAGGACAACCCGAAGATACCATTAATATACCCAGTAATGAACTCACCCCGGATTGAAGAGTAGTATATTTTGAATAGTTTCGGGCATTTGTTTCAACAGAAATTTCTGCATTCTGGAATGAAGGCAGTTTTTTGAATTCATCAATTATTTTAACGAGATTTACTGCTACAGGACAGTAGGGGTACTCAGACTCGTTTAGCGGACAATGCGGGCACTTAAAATTCTCAAGTTTCGCCCAATCAGGTAACCTTATATCATCGTGTTGAATAATATTAAGTGACTCTTTTTCGACCCTTAAAAAAAATTCTTTCTCTGTACCATCGCTGAAACGAAATGTATAAACAAACTGAAGTTCGTTTTGTTTTTGGTCGAATGTCCTTTCCATTTGTTCCAGCTCAGTAATTTTCATTTTATTATTTTCTTAAAGTTACATACATAATATTAATTATTCAAACTTTATTCATTGTGACTTTATAAGCGGGACAAAATGATTAGCCTCTTTGTGTGACTAAGGACAAATCAACAGATATATCAATTCGCTGTAATAAAGGTTATTTGTGTAAGCTGAATTTTATTTAGTAAGAAATTATGAGGAAAAATCATCTGGGTTGGCAGTTAATACCGCCAACCCAAAAACTTAATACCTGTTAACAGAGAGAGAAGATACCCCGCCATCAACACGGATAAATATTTTCTTTTGAGAACTATCAAATCCTTCACTGCGGTAAACACCATTAGTGTTGGTAAATCCATTAAAATTTTTTGAACTTAACGCCATTTCACTATCAATTTCCACACCCGCTTCTTTTGGAACACTGATACTAACTGATGAAGCTCCCATTTCAATATTTACATTAGAAGTTGTACTGTCTGGCATACCCAACTTTAATGCAAGTGATGCGGCGCCCATTTCAATGTGTAGATTATTAACTTTTAAAGTGGAAAAATCGAAATTACAAGATGCCGCTCCCAATTCAGCGCTAATATTATACACCGGACCCTTATACAATTTTGCCATTAGTCCGTTTCTTATACCATCGGCGTCTGAGTTTAATTCAATCTTAGCATCACGCAATGCGACATCAAGATAGAGAGTACTGTCACTGGTATTGGTATCTATCCGGAAATTGGAATTTGTACCCGGTGATTTAAGTTCATATTGAAAACTATCTGATGCAGAAATAGTAAATGCTCCTGCACCTCCGCTTAATTGAAAATCGACTCTACTGTATTTCGGATTTATCGGTTCATAAATTTCCTGTACATCACTCCCGGAAAAAGTTATCTCGTGATCAAAAAAGTGAAATGGTCTGTTTATCAGGCTAACAATAAGTAACGCTAAAAATATCCCTGCAATAGCTGAAATTATCATCTTACCCATTTTGTTTTTTAATAGAACGGATATACCGATAAGAATAATTAATACAGGCCAGAATTTCAGCATTTGTGGAAACCCGACTGTTACATCGAATAAGCTCTGGACTAAAAACACCGCGCCCAGGGTCAAAAATAAAAGTCCCCAAAATAGTCTGCTACTGTTCATAATGATTTCCTTACTTTTCTACCGAACTATAAATTAGCCAACCACCGAGTAATATCATCAGCACTGGACCAATCTCATCAAAATCAAGATTCGGTATAAAATTTCCTAAAAGAATCAACCCGCCAAGTGCTATAAGAATTGTTCCGATTACTTTTCTCTTATTGCCGGCTTTCTCATCACTTTCTTCCTGAGCTCTATCCACACTAACTTTTGCCTCAGTGTTGCCTGTAGCGGCAACTAAACTTTCTTTTGGAATAAGAAATATACATGCAATGTATCCGATAATTCCAATACCTGATAAGAATGTCAGCAGGATAAATATCAACCTGATAAAAACAGGATCGACCTCAAAGTATTCTGCCAGTCCTCCTGCCACGCCTGCAAAAACTTTTTCTCTTCTCGAACGGTAAATTCTCTTTTGCATATTTCCTCCAGTGTTTTTACTTCGGTTGCAATTTAATCATTAAAGACTGCCATGTCATTAATTTCTATATGTATGGTAAGATAGCTGGAATATCGGAATGTATATCCACTTTATCGGCGCCACATTGGTAAAAACAGAGTATTATTGACCATCATAACCCACTATAAGATTTTTTGTGCGGATAAGAAACCTGCCGGAAAGAAGAAATGCAGAAACCGCTAAACCCAATAACAATCCCCACCAAATTCCTTCAACTCCCAATTTCAGTATAAAACCGAAGAGATATGCTACAGGAATACCAACAATCCAGTAAGCGAAGAAAGTAATTATCGTAGGAGCCTTTACATCGGTAATGCCTCTTAATACACCAAGCCCAACAGCCTGAGTACCATCAAAAATCTGAAATAGTGCTGCAATTATTAATAATTCACCAGCAATTGCTTCAACTTCAGGTGAATGTACATAAAGCCCGGGAATATATTTACTGAATACGACTATTATTATCCCAAAGAAAGCCATTACAGATGCACCAAGAACTAAAGCTATTTTACCGGCAAGTCGCATTTCGGTATATTCCTTAGCCCCCAAAAAACTGCCAACACGAATACTTGCCGCCGCAGATATTCCAACAACTGCCATATAAGTAATGGTTGCGACACTGATTGCTATCTGATGAGCTGCAAGGGCATTTGCGCTTATCCATCCAACCATAATCGCTGCAAATGAAAAACAAGCTATCTCGAAAAAATATTGCATACCACTAGGCAAGCCAAGTCGTAAAATTTTTATTATTGTCGCTTTATCTGTCCGAAAAATCAATAATCCTGAAATGTATTTTCTAAACCGTTCATTCGTAAAAACAAAAAGCACTATTAGCACTGCCATATAAACACGAGCTATTAATGTCGCCCATCCTGAACCGTTTAACTCCAAACGCGGGAAGCCAAAACTGCCAAACACCAGCAGATAATTAAAAAAAGCATTTACAAGATTTGCCGTAAGAGTAATTATCATTGCCGGACGAACAATTTTCATTCCTTCGATAAACTGCCTGAAAGTCTGAAATAGCATAACCGGTATTGCTGTTAGTCCGATAATTCTGGAAAAAGGCACTGCAAGCTCAACAACTTCAGAAGGTAATGACATAAAGCGTATCATCTCCGCAGCTATCAGGTTCAGAAATACCAAAACAATCCCCGTTGCGGTATTTACATATAATCCTTGCTTTAAAATCAGGCCACACTCGTCATCCTGCTTCGCTCCCGTCGCAGATGCAACTAAGGGAGAAATCACACTGGATATACCAATGCCAATTACCAGAATGATAAAAAATAATCCGTTTGCTATTGATGCCGCCGCCAGATGAACAGGTGAAACTCGTCCCACCATTGCGTTATCAACTACTCCCATCATTACATGTCCAACCTGACCAATTATTACCGGCCAGGACAAACTAAGCATTTCCTTTATGTGTTTTTGATATGACATCAAGATTTTTCACGATAATTTTTACGATTCAAAAATACCCCTCTTAACAAACTATACAAACCTGTATTCAGGAAATAAAATAGTAACTTTAAAATAAAATGGCTGATGGCATTCGTACTGCATTCACTATGAGATTTTTCATACTTTTTAGATAAGTGATAGAATAATAGATTTGTTATCCTTTTCATAACGAATGAATCTGAGCAGGAAAATGGATATTGTCTCAGAACGAAATCCGGACAATATGAAGTAAAAGCAAAAAATCTAATGGTCGTTCCTAAATGTGCAGACGGTGTCTGTGTTTTAAAATTTATAGGGAAGAGCCGATTCAATTGGCGGTTTATGAATTCCTAAAGAATTAGCCTTACCGAGCAAAAAATCATTTGAGATTTGTTAAAGAATGTATTTTGTATCGTTAAAATCAATCGGGTGAAGTAACCAATCAACATTTTGAAATGATGAGATTGGAAATGAATATAATCTTTGTACAATATCAATTTCGTTTACCACAGATTTTCGTTATGCGAAATCAAATATTTCATTCCAGTTAAAAGAATAATTCAGTGCTAAATGAATCATATCAAAATTGTCCTTTGGTTCATCACGGCCAATAATTGCAGGAAGTTTATTTGTTAAAATGTTAACAGGCTGATCAATTTTCCCAAAGAAAAAAGAAACTGGCTCCCCCACATAGTAACTAACATCATTTACAAAATCCAGTTTAAGAAAAATATTATCTTGTGAGATAAATAAACGGGCATAATCATCTGCAAAAAGAGACCTCTGCATATCAACCTGAAAATGTGTGTTGATATTCTTTTGCAACTTCAGAATGGCGGAAGGTTATTCTGAGTCTGAGTTCATAAAAAAATCAAGATCTTCACTAAAATGATGTTGTAGATAGCACCGACCTAATGCGGTCTCACCTGTAAGATAAAAAGGTAATTCAAGAGAACGATACCATTCAAAAAATCTATCCTGAAGATGGTTTAATTTTTTGTAATCTCTTTTGAACGAATTCATGTTTTTTACGAAGCGAATCTGATCTAAGTTTTTCAATTGAAGCGCTTGTCAGCATGTCCCGGATTTCATTACTTGTAAAAAGTTGTAGAATCGTAAACCAGGAGTATGATTCTAATAATTTTACAAATAATGTATCACGGGTATAATGACCTGCATGAGTTTTTTTCCTGTAAGAACAGCATCTACATCTTCGGGAGAGATATTATAATCCCACATAATTTGCTCGTATAATCGTAATTTATCAGCCTTTTCCATTATAAAATACTATTTATCAAACAATGTAACTATTCCTCAGGAGAACAAAACAAATCTGCTGTATTTGCATCAAAATCGTATTCCAGAAAAGCTAGGAAATTCATATAATCGTTTTAAGTTTACTACACCGATTATTCAAATTTAACTCGATTGTTGTATTACATAAATTAATAATACACTAAAGTTTGCTGAAATTAGTTGTAATTTGTAATTATTTCACGAAAACTATTTTTATGGTAATTTCACTTTCAAGGAAGGAATAGAATTCTTTCCATATAAAGAATGGTATCCATGCTGAATTGAGCTCTGGCAATGTATCGGTTTTAAAAAGGAAATGCAGGTATTAACCTGCACTTCCTTTTCAAATTAAATTATTCTGTGCGGAAAGAGAGGGATTCGAACCCTCGGTACGGTTTCCCATACACACGCTCTCCAGGCGTGCCAGTTCAACCACTCCTGCACCTTTCCAAAAAAACAAATTTACGCAATTTTTCACTCTCATTCAAGACTCAAAGAAAGAGATTTCTAAGTTTCTGATAATTGAATTAACATCTCGATTGAGTGTCATTAAGAAAGACAGATAAATAAAATACTCACCTCTCTCACTATTGAAAAGACAACGCTATTGTGTATAATGAGATATAAAAATTTTATTTCTTGGGTCACATTTTTGCTGTATATGGCTGAGTTAATTTTAGAATCATTGTTATCTGTACTCTCTGCTCTGGCAGGTGGTTTATTCATTTACCACCTGAAACTTGATCACCATCGTTTATGTATGCTCATATCCTTTTCCGCAGGTGGACTAATGGCAGCAGCATTGGGAAGCCTTTTCCCGACAGCATTTAAATCGATAGGCATAATTGAGCTACTTATATCTGCCGGCACAGGTTATTTACTGCTGTGGGGTATTAGCCATTATTATTATCATGTCTGTCCTGCCTGCTCTGCAAGTCATTTCGATGAACAAGCAACGAAAAAATTCTCAGAGATTGTATTACTTCTTTTTACCGCACTTTCTTTCCATTGCTTCCTTGATGGTATTGCGCTTATTTCCGATAAAATCGGAGACGCACATCAACACTCGGTATTTTTTGCACTCATCGCACATAAATTTCCGGAAGGTGTTGCTTTGGCTTCACTAATGGCGGGAGCAAATTACCCGAAGAATAAAATTTTTCAGTTCGTGTTTCTCGTTGAAATGACTACACTTGTTGGCGCTTTTGTCGGACATTTTCTGCTTAAGGAACAAGTATCTATGATGGTAATCGGATATATACAGGCACATCTTGGCGGAGGATTCATTTTTCTTTCACTTCATGCCATTCTCGGAGAGATCTGGAAAAACCACAAAAAGCTCGTTACTGTTTCCTTCGCAACAGGTTTTATTGTGATTTATCTCATCTCACAGTTTTAATGAGGACATCTAATCATCGTAAGTAAGTATAAATGGCGGAGAGGGGGGGATTCGAACCCCCGGTAGCCTGACGGCCACAACGGTTTTCG
>CAYTLQ010000041.1:0-20811 GCA_964438715.1 uncultured Ignavibacteriaceae bacterium | reverse complement strand
CTTCACTGTTTTTTGCTTTGAAATCTGTTTTTTGCTTTAAAATTGCATTTCACCTATTGGGTGAAATTTGTTTTCTCAAAATTACTCTGTTTTTTGCCCTTTAAACAGTCCTTCTTTTGTCTCTATATCGGAATTAAGGATTATATTCGACCATTAATAAAATTTACCTACTGTAATAACTTACTTTCTACTCTTCTTCAAAGTCGTTACCGGTCGGTAAACACATTATTAATAAAGTGTGTTACTAGAGGTTTTCCTTCATATCCGATAAAACCTCGCATATAGAAATTGATTGCTTCCTGATATACTGTTAATACTGTATATAGACATAGTCGGTTATTAAAATATGGTTACCGGAAGTAAATGCAATTAATTCCGGTAAACGATATTTGTACAACGCATACAGCATGGAATATTGTGGTAAGGGAATCGTTGTACCCTTTTAACAATTTTAACAAAAGCTGGTTGGTCTTCTATGAGAAATCGTTTTCTATTTTTGGTCCTACTTTTATTCTTTTCCACAATACACTCCTATGGGCAAAGTACCGAGTGGAGTGCAGTAGTAACGATTGTACCTAACCCCTCATCCTTTCTTTCTGAATGGCTAAGAAACAATGGAACAAATACGATACAGATTACCTACACCGGGCTTACCTCCGCTGATTACAAAGTTGAAATAACTGTTAGGAGTCCTAACGGAAAAGATTTTATCAGAATTAAAAGTCCAAGAAAAACATTTACAACAGCCGGAACGGTTACATTTCAGAGTGATGATATTCTCAACTGGGATATAACATACGATCAGTCTGTTTCACAAAAAATTATCCGTTCTAACCGCTTTCCCGAAGGGCAATATGACGAGATTGTTAAAATACTTACCCCCGGCGGTACTCTTCTCACAGAAACCTCAACATTTTTTACAATTGTTTGGCCAAGTTCACCATTACTCATTCTGCCAACGGATGCTTCAAGCGTAAATTCACTTGCTCCCGTTTTTACATGGACTCTTGTAACGCTTCCCCCTTCCATAAGCGGAACATATAATCTGAAAATTGTTGAAAGATTTGAAGGTCAGAGTTTTACACAGGCGTTATCTGTTAATCCTGCTCATCATGAAATTAATCTCACCGATGCAAGTCAATATGTTTATCCGCAGGATGCACTACCATTTAAGAGCGGTGTTGAATATGTCTGGCGTGTAAGAGTATTAGATTCTTTCGGTGACCCACTAACATCCAATAATGGCAATAGTGAATTCTGGTCTTTTACCTATTTTAACCCCTCTGCTCCGGGTTTTCAGATGCCATTCTCTTCTGTTGATCTTGTAAAAAATGTGGGATGGTTTAGCGATTTTTCACAACTGCAATTAACATCGTTTGATAACCGATACACATTTACAGGGAACACTCCGCTTAAATTACAAACCTCCGATGGTCAGAACTATGAACTTCCTGCAACTGTCTCTGCTCTGACTTTTGAAAAAGGGAAATATAATCCATTCGTATTTACTGCAGGCTCTGTTACGGCAAATATTCCTGCCGGTACATTTCCTGCTTCGGTAATTGGAAATTATTTCAGGCCTTCGTCTTTAGAATATACGGTAGCGAATAAGTTGGTGCTTAAAGGTACAATTGTTATTCCCAATGGCTCCGATTCGATTACACAGGCAGTAACAATTCCGGTAAATTCATCGGGTGCATTTTCGGCAACAATAAACAGTGTTGAATCACCCTCACCGATTTTTACTTTTGGAAATTCAGCTGTTAAAGTACAAATAACTTCATATAGAGTTGAATTTCCCGGCGGCAAAGTAAAATTCAAAGGAAAAGTTTTCGCCTTTGGGAATATTGAACTTGCCTCATTCGATAACCTTGAACTTAGCAATAGCGGTGTTTTGACAGGTACTGTTAACTATACCACTGCAATAGCCCTGAATGCTCTTCAGAATGAGACGGGAAAATATGTATTAAGTGCGACAGGCGCATCGGGAGAATTCAGTTTAAATTTGAAAACCGGTGAATCTTCAATAGATATTTCGCTTACCTCACCAAAATTTGAACTTAATGTACACGGAATGTTTAAAGATTCACTTCGCGGTTCTGCGGCTTTGAATGCAAAACTTCTTTACACAGGCACAGCGGGTCAGGAATCAGGTTTTGTCGTTAGTTCAATCTCCGATTTTATTGTTAGTAACGGATTGTTATCCGACCATCCCTTAAAGATAGGTAATGCCTTACTGGTGAATGTTAATTCAATGTCTTTGGACTCTGTGACCTATAAGGATGAGCTCGACTTCAGGTTTTCGTTAAATCTGACTTACAATATAGCGGGCCTGGGAATGTATATAGGTCCGCTTTCAAATATAATTTATAGGAAAAAAGGAATTTCCCTGCCTGCTATTACAAATCAGGACCTGACTCCTGAAGCGGGAGGCAATGGCAAAGTGTTTATGAGTGGCGTTCAGGTGGAATTTCTTAAAGCAAATGCCCCTGCAAAACTTTGGAATGGCGGCAGTGATTATCCGATGAACATTAGTGTTGAAGTTGGGCTTCCAAAATTACCTGTTGGCTCAAGTGACTCACTCCTCCTTAGTACAATTTCTTCCACCGCCGTATTTACTGCCACAGGAATGAGTATAACCGTGCCGCAGAAAACTTACAGCAATGCGTTCATACAACTGCCCGACAGCCTGAGATTTAAGGTGGAATCAATAAATGGTACCATTACAGCAACAACTGCAAATAATCAGTTTGTTTACACGCCCAGCTTAAAGGTGAAAGGACTTTTACAAATACCCGCCGGAAGATTTGGCT
This sequence comes from uncultured Ignavibacteriaceae bacterium, assembly GCA_964438715.1. GTDB lineage: Bacteria > Bacteroidota > Ignavibacteria > Ignavibacteriales > Ignavibacteriaceae > CAYTLQ01. The sequence goes on along the minus strand of CAYTLQ010000041.1, from coordinate 17,998 downwards.
GTTCAACGGTTCAGGAGTTAAACTTCAGTTCCGAAACATTTACAATGAATGGATTCGGATTAATTACCGGAACTTCGGCAAATACAAGTCTTTCTTGCTCTCCTTCGCTTGGAATATTCCCCCTTAATATTCCCCGGACTTCAGTTACATTCACGGTTTCCGGTGATAGTCAATATGTTAAATTTAACGGCTCAGGCTCTCTCGATCTTCAACCTCTTACCGGCGAGACAGCAAGCCTGCCCTTTACTTATAAATTTGACATAGGGAAAAATGTCTGGGAGAATTTATCGGGAAGTCTAACTTCTTCGCTTTCATTAAAAATACCAAGATTAAATCCTCAATTTCGCCTGTACATTAATTCCATTAAATTAACCTCTAATGGACTTATTGTCAGCGGCAGACAAAAAGTTTTAGTAGGTCAGAATGGACAAATTGATGTTACGGCAAATGATGCACGGTTCGGATTCCAAACGGGTAATATTGCCGCAGGCTCTATAATTTTTGACAAAGGCGTAGGGCTTACAGTTGATGGCACCCCAGGTTTAGAAAATCCGGTACTTACTTTGGGGATGAAACTCACAGGGTATCCTTCAAGTAATGGCGCTTACATAAACACTTCAAACTTCCTCGAATATAACAAAGAAGGACTTCTTGTAAGCCACGGTGTTGATACGGCATACATAACCAATAATGGCTTTAATTATAAAACAATAGCAACCTTCGATTATCTGAGACTTACCGGTGATTCCTTGAAAGTTTTAAGCGGAAAAAGCGGGCTCACCCTTCTGAATAACGAAGTGGCAATATTAAACTCTCAGGGATATAATGTTTTTGAACAATTCTTACCAACATTACCGGAAAAAATTCCGATTCTTGGTTCGACAATTTCTTATATACTTACAAAAACAGGCTCAACTGAATTAGTTGACTATTCTATTGAGGGCGAAAATATACGGGTAAAAACCCGTCCGAATCAACCTGTGAATGCATATTTCCCTGTACTTGCATTTGGCGCGGGTACTATACCTGAGTTACCGGTTACCTTTGATATACTCATTGATAAAACAAATCACGATATCGTTTCCGGTAATTTCAGCGCATCAGTTCCGCCGGAAAAGTATTCAGACTTTGACTTAACCCGAAATAAAATTCCCGCGAAACTCCGTTCTTTCACTTACGCGAAGACAGAAGCAGGAAATTATGAATTGAAATTCAAAGCTCTTGTTTCATTATTCAACGAAGATGTGTCCGGTGATGAAGTTACTTTGAAAATAAACGGAAGCGGAGTGCTTTCAGGGGATGTAGCTCTTACTACCACAAAACGATATAATCTTGCAAAGGGTAATGTTGCTGATAAAATTCAGCTTGCTGTTAGTAATGTTACCGGTTCGTTCAACTCTGAGTTACTCAACTCAGGTGTTTCTCCACAATATAGTCTGGATTTGAAGGGAAGTTTAAAGGTTAAAACCCAAAGCAATAGCTATGCCGGAGCAAATGCCAATTTTGTAGTAACCAATAGCGGTATTCAGATAAATAATTATACAGAAGATAATTTCTCGGGTACACCGGAAATTGATCTTGGTCAGTTAAAAGTTGGTTTGCTTTCATTCACTGTTCCTGCTCTATCATACTCCGGCCAGAATGGATGGAATTATGAAATTAAGTTTAACGGACAGTTACGATTTACAATACAGGGAGCTCAGTTCTTAGTGCCTCGCGTTGAAAATATACGGATAACACAGGAAGGAGTACGCTTCCCAATTTCGCAAATAAATGGGCTCGACCAGCAGACCCAGCCATTTACTATTGATAGCTTTAAGGTTTCATTACGAAATTTCCGACTTGCAGAGTCGGCTTTAATGTCACTCGACCCTGCATCGAATAACATTAATACTGTGGGCTTTAAATTCGATTTTTCTGTTTCTTTCACAAATTTACCTTTTTATTTTCCTCTGGCACTCAGGCAATCGAAAGTACATATTCAGAATGCGGGTTTTTCGAATAATTTCTTGTCAGGGAAAGCCGATAGTATCAGGTTCAATACATGGACTATTATACCATTTGGATTCTGGGGAGGAATATGTCTTACTGAAGTAAGCGGCGCATTCCGGGTGAACAATAATACCCAGGGTCTGGATATGCAGGTAGAAGCATTTGTTAAATTACCTAATGATTTACTTCTTGTTAATAATAATTACTGGACATATTACAGTTTATCACAGCCCGATAACCGGCTTTCAATTTCTGCGAATGGATTAATTACCGGATCATATCTTACTTCGTACCCGTTTTTTATTCGTTACGGCAGAACAGATTTTATTGTGCCTTATGGCAGTAAAACCCTGTTTACTGTTGAAAATGGTTTCCAGAGTATAGTCATTCAGTCGAATAATGTTAAAGCGAAAATTCACTCGGGGGCAGATCCCAACCCGCTGGGTGAGGGTGCATTTACATTTGATGTAACAAAAGGTTTCATTAAAAGTGCCAACATTCCATTTACAAATGCATTTTACACACGATTGCCTGCCGCAAGACCATCGTTAACCTTCAGGATTAACAACAGTGTACTTAACGACCAGGGCTTAGTAATAAACGGTGAGCATGCATTACAGACAGAAAAGAATACAATCAGTACTACTTTTAATAATCTTATTCTCAATCCGAAAGACCTTGTGGTTGTAGGTGGTTCATTTAGGGTAAATCAATCTTTTGGTTTGGGTTATACCTCCTATTGGGATAGGGTGAATTGGTATGGATTAAGTACTGATTTTCCGGTTGTTAATTTGAGATATTCGCCTGCGCTACTTATGCAGATACCTGCCGGTATGACAATGAATAATAATAAAATTACATTCTCGGGTGAGAGTACTCTAAACATTCGGGTTAATAATGAGATAGTCTCAGATTTGCGTCTTACTTTTGAAAATAATCCGGTAATTGATTTTTCAAACTTTTTTATTACACAGGGAAGTTTTGCGTTCTATAGAGGTTCTACTAAAGCAGGGTTCCTCGATAAAAATGGCCTTGATTTATCAAAAATAGGTTCGGTGCTTATGCCGCAGAATCTTGTCTTGGGTGATTCACTAAGCGGTTATATTAAATTGCGGCAAGGTGATCTAAAGTTGGTTAAAACTGAAGAAGTTGAGGGTGGTGTCCGGATAAGAAATAATGATGGACAAACGGTTCAGTTATTTGTTCCGGGACTGAAATATACAAGTGCAAATGTACCTGTGTTTAATATAACAATGGATGTTATAGTGAACACAACAACCTGGACGATTAAATCGGGAACAATTATGCACCAGGCTCCTGCAGGTCAGTCGCTTGTTGATCTCTCATCAGCCGGTATTCCACTTAGAGTAACAAAAGTTGAATATGGCCCAACCGATGCAGGATATCTGCTAACAATTGATGGGGTGACAGCATTACCACAGTCGTTAAAGGCATTAGAGACTCCTCTTACCAAAATGGTTATTAGTAATGGTAAGATAACCGGCTCGTTTAGTAAAGGAACAGTAACGGAATATTATAATCCCTCCGCCGGCTATGTTAAAATGGCTACTATTGGCACGATGACAAGCTTTAAAATGCAGGGTGTTGAATATACATTTGGTGATAACCCCTCCTATAAAATAAGCGGAGATATCAAAACACAGATATTTAAACATGGGGTTAACGATACATCTGTCGTTCACTTTTTGGGGACATTTACTAATAATAAATTCGAATTTACCACCTCAGCTGGTTCTACAGATGGACTGAGAATAGGAACATTTGTACTTCAACCTACTGCTATAGGAACAGTTCCCGGAATTAGTTTAACATTTACAACTACAGATTTTCTGCTGTCTCTCAACGGTGTTCTGAATGCGCCGTTAATTTCCAATGGATTCTCTACAACAGTAAAAAACCTGCGAATTAACAGTACGGCTGTTTTAATAGATCCGGTGAACATTACAACACCCTCATTGGAACAAAACTTTACACTATTTGCCTCAAATTTCAAATTAAAAAATTCTCCTCAGTACAGTGCTGTTGTATATTTGTACGGAAATGGGATACTTACATTAATAATGCAGGGTAGAGTAACTATACTCGGCAATGAATTTCCACTCGTAAATTTTACAATAAACAGTTTGGGTGGAGTATTATTTAATAATGTAGTTCCCGCTAATTCAGCTTATCAACTCATACCGAACCGATTGTGGATGACTCTGACATCGGTTATTTATGAAAACAATAAATATAAGTTAAAGATCGACGGGCAGTATATGTTGCCTGCCCCGGCTGTTCAGACTCAACAGAGCTATACAATAAAAATTAACTCTGATCAGTTAACCTCACACTCTGTCGATTACAATTTGCTGAATGAAGCTCCTGGCCTTGGCGGAGGTGATGCGACTGAAACGAGCTTCTGGGGAGGGAAGTATGATGTTCAATATGTTAACCTGAATATTGATTACTCTTCGATAAGCGATTCAAAACTGCAAGCTGTTTCTACATTTTATGTTGACGGAGTTAACACTCACAGGTTTATTAAATTCGGCGAGGTTCAAGGAGGAAATGTTGAGTATGGTCTTGAAATAGGTTTTGATAACAGCCACAGTTGGGTAGAGGAGCTTACTTTTTCCGATGAAGTTAAGTTTACTTATTATACACTACGATATGAACTTTCTGATGAAGATGTATCATTTGACACTCTTGCTGATGGTGGATTCAAATTAAATGTGAGCGGCAAAGTTGGTGTTGGTGGTACCGGTATATCAGGCTACCTCAATTTTAGCGGTCTGGAGGTACTCTCAACAAATAAGGTGAATAGATTTCGGGAAAGCCTTACCGGCGGAAGTATCATGGTCGCTCCACTTATTACTGCCACACTGACACGGCTTTCGATGAGTACCGACCCCTCATTTGTGTATATACCTGATCCAAATGGTACAAAAGAAACCTCCGGTCCGGATAAAGGGAAAGTTGTTACTCTTAAAATTCCTGTTTCATTTTATCTTGTTTTTGGTGGAAGCGTTGAATTAGGGAAAGCGCTTTCCGGTTCCGTTGACTCATTCATGGTGTATAAGAAGTCGGTTGATGGTAGTGTCGATATTATTGTTAAGAATTTTAATATTAAGAAGAAAGATAAATTTGAATTTTTGCTGTCCCTTGCCTTTTTAACGCAACCATCGGGAGATTTTTATCTTTCGATTGCAGGGCTTCTTGATGTTGATGGTAAAGTATTTGCTGCGTATGGAAAAGTTGCAAAATGGCAAAATAAATTTTCTGCGGGGATATTTGTAGCCGCACTTGAGGGCATGGAACTGCGAATAGGACCAGTAAAAATTACCGGACTTGGAGGCGGATTTTTCTGGAATCCAACGGAATCTGATATACAATTAGTGCGTGAACTTTGCGGATTCCAGGATGAATATACTGCAGGTATAAAAGCAAAAATAGCAACCAGACCACCAACAGATAACCCAATGTTTACCATATTCCTTTATGGCAGAGCGGCATTGGGAAGCGAGGAGCTTGTAGAGGGTTCAGTCCTTATTACTATTGCCAACGACAGGCTAATACTTGATGGCAGGGTTGATTTCTTGTCGAGGCGCAAAGAAGTATATGGTCTTTTGAATATAGAAGTAAATTTTACGCAAAAGTTTGTTGAAGGAACTGTAAACGCTACCATAAATTATCGTTGGATTCTGGTTGGTAATTCTACGATGCAGTTTTTCTTTTACGGAAAAAGTAACTGGGGATTTGTTGGTAACGCAGAATTTAAAGTTCTTACCGGAGTTTTACAGGGAACGGGAGACTTCTATGCCGGAAACAAAGGATTTTTCTGTCAGATAAAATTTCAACAGGGGTTTGATGTCTGGATAGTGAGTGTGAATGGCGGAATGAACCTGAAGTTCTGGTACAAACCAGATGTATCGTGGGGCGCTTATTTCAGGTTATATCTTGAAGTGGAAGTACTTGGCGGCATGGCAAGCGCATCAGGTGAAGTGAAGGGTGTTCTTATCAGCGCTCCGTCTGTAGCACTTGCCGGTGGTGCATCGTTACGCATATCGATTCTTGGTATAAGCTGGAGCGGCGAAGTATGGATTAAATTTACCACCGATGGGGTTGATGCCGGATTTGGTAAGGATGCCGCAGTACAACGACTAATTGCAAGCGCTGAAGCCATGAGCAACGACTTCCTAAACTCGGTAAACGAAGCAAAAGCTGAAATGGCGAACAAGCCCATACCAACTCTGGGAATTGACTCAGTTGTTATCAGTACTGCAAGTTCCCAATTATTAAAAATAATGCAGAAAGCACGAAGCTTAAGAGCTGATACTCAGTTAAGTCAGGCAGAGATAGACAGTATCGGGATATATATAACATCCGAACTTGCCGGTGGTGAGAATACGGTTATCAGAAATTACCTTACAGCATTAAAAAACAATATATTGTTTGAAGGAAAAGAACAGGAAAAAGCGGCTATCGTAAACCTTCTCAATGAAGTAAATTCCACAGTTAATGATTATAAATCGTTAGTTTCACAGGTTGGAGCGGCACTCAGTAACCTGATAATGCGCACAGAGGTACCTGAACCGGCTACTCCGGAAGGAGTGCTCGACCCGGTTGAAACGGTCCGATTCACATTCCCGACAGTCAGGGATTCCGTACCACAGCCTAATGATCCTACATTTGAGCTAAACTTCACAACCGCATCAAATAATGAATCGGTTGTTGGTACATTCATGACTAATGCGAGTGGTTTCCACGATATGATGAAGCGAAATATGGAAAAACTGGAATCCACTATAACAAAATTTGATTCGATATTTAGGGATGCTAATAATCAGTACATAGCAGTCACAGAAAAATATGCAAGTATAGCAAATAAAATACAGCTTTATACAAAAAAGCTTGCTGAGTACTATTATAATGACCTGAACGCAATAAATACATTTCGTAAAAAAATGGCAAGTGACTCAGCGCAATTTATCTCTCAGATTGTAAGTAAAGATAAAGGCGAAGGTGCTGATCGTCTGAAAATAAAAACATACCAGCGTTGGGCACGCATAAGAGGACTTGCAGGTTCTCAAACATTCCAGACACCGTGGGACCATGGTGAATTTGAAAGCGTATGGCGTCAATATGCGCAAGACCGCAAAGAGTTGGAAGCCAAAACCATGGCAGAAAATCTCTATCGTGTTATTCCTGATCAGGCATTTTTTAATCTGATGAATGACAGAAAAAATTTGCTTGCCGGTCTCTATGGTGAATTTCTTTCTGATATGAGGCGTATTGAAGACCATGCGTCAGTCTATACAAAAATGCTTGATGATCTATTTGCAAAAAGAAGAAAAATGAGTGAAAACCTGTTTCAGGTTGTAGAGCGATTTATTTATTGGAAGGACCAGCCCGCAGGAAATTCAAAAGATATTTCGGTTAATTATAAAACGGTTGCTCCTACGCTTACAACATTACAGGCAAAACGCACACAACTTGTTGCCAGCAATACTGCACCAACGATAAATGTAAATAATGCGACGCAAACGAATTTTAATTCGCATAGCGAAGTGTCGCTGAGTTGGAGCGCTACACATCCGGATGGCATAGTAGAATATTCTTTGGAATCAAATTATCTTCCCGGCGGATTCAAGTCGATTGGGAAACTTACAAGCTGGACTGCACACATATTCGCATCACGGTTAGGCGAGCAGAGTTTTTATCCGGGGTACCGTATTCGCGCCCGCTCAGGGTCCGGCTTTACTAAATCTGCGGTAATCTTTAATGGAGAGGTTAAGGTGGGTTTCAAAGAACAAAATATAGGTGCACCCGCAACCACTGTTCAATCAGTTGCTCCGGCAGATAATACTGCTCCTTACAGGCAAAGAGGACCGGAGGCTGTTGATATGTTTCTCACAAATCGTATGGGCAATTATTGGTCAGCGGAAAGCCCATGGATTAACAACGCTTATGATTTCTTTAATACATATTACACAAATAAAACTAACGAGATAAAGATTAAATGGGAGTTTAATGATACAGAGTCCGGTATTTCTTCTTACCGCTATCGAATTCAACGATGCGACGGTAACAAAAACTTTACCACAATACGCGATTGGGAAAATATCGGAGCTATTAACGAATATTTAATACAGGGACTCGATCTTCAACACTGCGCAACGGAAGAAAATATAAGACGCTCTAATTACTCGCAACGGGAATGGACACCGGCACATACAGTTCCGCGCTATATAATTGCAATTGAAGCAATAAATGGCGCAGGGTTAAAAAATATTGGTTTTGTCGGAATTATAGTAGATACCACAAAACCACCGGCATTAGTTCCATTTAGCAGAAAACTTGTAAATAATGCTCCTATTCGTTATTTGTCGGGTGATGGAAAAACAGTACCTACGATGAAACGCGATACTACTTCAAATTTTTCAGCGAAGCCGGTTCGTGAACAGAAACAAATTGTTTTTAGTATGAATCTGGGAAGAGAATATTTCTCCTCAATGGATACATTTTATTATCACCTTTATGTTATGCCTGAAGGAATCAGAATTAATCAGGACTGGATAAAAGACAGGGAGACCTTTAACGATTATGATGGTACAGGCTCTCTTCAGGGTAAACTTGTTACCATACCCGCTGAGTATAGTTCGTATAATGATTTCAAAATTGAAATTATGGTTAAAAAACCTTCGGGTGTATTTTCACCACTAACCACTTTAGTTGATTGGTATTATCCGTTTAAGTATGAAGTTCCACAAAAACCGAGTGCATATAAGAACTGGATGTCTGAAGCGATACCTGATTATTGTGATGCTTATTGGTTTAATGATAGGTCGGGTGGTACTTCGGGAAATTCAACTGCCGGTAATTTAAAGCTCTATTTCAAGAACCTGACAAAGTCAGGAGATGGCACCGGTATAATGAAGTATGTGTATGCTGTTGGAAGTGAATTTTATGTTACGGTAAACACTATTTCGCAAATCAAATGGAATGATTTGCCGGAAATTTCTCAGCAAGGATTTGTCAATATGGATGCGTCATTCTTTGCACCGTATCTTAATCAGCCATGGTTTGCACCGGGAAAACAGATTTATGTTTATTTGAAAGCAGTTCAAAATTCATTTTGGGCAGGCAAGAATATCACTATTATTGGTCCTATAACCATTCCGCCTCCAACAGTTGCAAATATATCGATTGAGACGGTGAAGGATATAAGTTATGTACCGGCAAAGTGGACTACTGTCCTTACTATCGGTACTGACGCACAAACCGACCAAAAAACATATCTTGTTGCTACACAGGTTTATCGAAACGGTAACTGGGTAACATCCTCCGACTGGCGCGAGGTCCGAACGGTTAATATGTCGAACTATCATCTGCCGGAATCATTCGATCTGAATAAGAATCCGAAAACGGCGAATATGATGCCTTTAAGAGAAAGTCAGATTGGCGGGCAGACCTATCATAGTATGGGTCAAAAATGGAGAATATTAATAAAGGTTCGGGATAATGCCGGTAACGAAAGCGATATCGTAATGAGGTATTTAACATGGTAATTAGAATTTATTTTATTGTTGTTCTTCTTCTACTTCCTTTGTTTGCTCAGGAGTATAATGTACTTAGTTCCTTCGACGGAAAACGGGTGGCATTACTGCTCACTGTTGCACCGGAATTTGATGAACAAATTGTTGTTTCCCGCAGAAGTCCGGGTGGTAATTTTGAAGCTCTCAACGATTCTTTACCTCTTCGGCCATCGGAAGAAATTACACAGATTATTGAACTTTTGGGTAATGATGTTGATGATGTTCTGGAGTATAGCGGCGCAGATGATTTAAACACTATCGACAGATACATAATGGGTAACAACTTTAAGTCATCTATAATTTCTCTCCTTTTTCCCGGTGCTGCACAAGCTGCAGGCAGGCTTTTTTATGACAATACCGCTTCAGCAGGAGCCACATACGAGTATAAAATAGAATACCGTAATATTTATGGCAGAGTTCTTCAGGAAGTAACAAAAACGGTTAAAGCTGTAAGTGTACCTCCCTCTGCCCCTACATCGCTCAGTTCGGAAATTTCAGGTTCCGTACTCTCTCTTGAATGGGACTACCCGAAATGGGAAAATGATATGAGCAATCTTGCAACCCGATTTAATGTTTATAAGAAAGACTCATTGGGGGTATTTGTAAAAGTAAACCAGAAAATTATTTTACGCAACGATGCATCGAAGCCAGTTTACAGAGAGTTAATTAAAAGTAATGAAGAAAATGCGGTTTATTATGTAACCGCCGTAGATATTTTGGGGGTCGAAAGTCAACCTTCAAAAAGTATTAGCGTTAAACTAATCAGCAATACCATTCCTGACCCGCCTCCCGGACTTGTTAGTCAGGTAAACAAATCAAGTGTTTTGCTTGTATGGAGTGAGGCAACAGATCCTTCAGTTGCCGGCTATAATGTTTACCGGAGAGAGAAGGGTAAACAGGATAGTCTGAAACTCAATAAAAAACTTATTGAAAAAACAAGTCCCCTGTTTGAAGATGTAACACCAAAGCCGGCAGTGATTTATTACTATTATGTCACTTCGGTAACGAAGAATAATAAGGAAAGCCGTCTAAGCTCTCTTGCGGTGGGAGAAATTCTGGATACAGTGCCGCCACTTCCCCCCAGTGGTTTGAAACATTCATTAGTCGGTCAATATATTAAACTTGAATGGAAAGCATCTCCCTCATCAGATATTAAACAATATGTGGTATACCGCGGCGAGAGCAGAGAAATTATTGCACGCATTGGAAAAACTACAACAACAACATTCATTGATAGCGGTTATGATGGTAAGACTTTACTGCCGGGAAAATATTATTATTATACCGTCAGTGCAGTTGATAAAGTTGATCTCGAGGGCATGCAAAGCGATACACTTTTTATGCGATATGTTGATCGGGTCCCGCCGAGAGATCCTGCACCAATAACTGCAAAGGTTATGGTTGGCGAAGTGATTGAGGTAAGGGTTGGTATGACGCCGGACCCGGATGCAGCTAAAGTAAATATTTATCGAAAAAGTACTGCACCCGGTTCAAAAACGCAATTACTAACTACTCTTCGTTCATTGCCTGCTGTTATTACTGATTCCACCGGAAAATTACTTGAAACATATATTTATTCTGCAGAGGCAATTGACAGCGCCGGCAATAAAAGCACACAAACCTCAAGCAATGCGGTAACTTTGAAAGATTTATTAATACCAGCCGCTGTTCCCCATCTCGATGCAGTTCTTAATAAGAAAGGTGGAGTAACCGTTACATGGGTCGCAGTTTTTGAAAACGACCTGGCCGGTTATAATGTGTACCGCTCGTTATTACCAAACGGAAATTTTGAGCTGCTTAATTCAAAACCTGTGAAGGATACTCGTTTTACTGATGCAACCGGCGATATGACATACTTTTATAAAATCAGAGCGGTTGATACATCGGGTAATGAAAGTGATTGGAGCGAACCCTGTGGTGTAGTACAGCCATTAGAAATAGAACCAGGAGAGCCGGATGTTAAATTTGAATAAAACTTTATCTCTGTTTCTCTTTTGTTTAGGATTAAACCTGTTTGCTCAGGAGATGGACCAGCAACAAACCGGCAGTCCCGATTCTGTAAAAAGTGACTCATTCTGGAGTACAGCCTCCGAATATATTAAAATTAGCGGTGAAGCAGGGATGTATGGCGAATCATATAGTATTTCCGGCAGAGAGAGCAGAAGGCCCGGCTCCTCAGGAAGAATGTACTTTCGTCCATCAATTAGTCTCTTTGACAGGATAATTCTAAATTTTGATCTGTTTCTCTCCTCTGAAGGCAGTGGGGCAAAGCAGGATATCAACACTATTGGATTTACTCCTGAATGGAGTTGGGGTAAATTTCATTATGGCGATTTCTCCATGCCGGTATCGCAATTTACACTGACAGATGTAAATATTAATGGTTACGGATTGGAACTTACACCGGGAATTTTCCGACTACAAATTGCAAGTGGTAAAACCCAAAAAGCAGTTATTGATGGAAGTTCAAATTCTGCGTTTGAGAGAACTATATATGGTGGCAAGCTGGGTCTGGGTGATGAAGGCGGCTGGCATTTTCATTTTAATTTTGTTCGCAGTTATGATGATAAAAACTCAGTTCCCCGTACCATCTTTCAAAAAGTTGATACAATTGTTACCGGTTCATCAGTACGAATTGACACAACTTATAAAGGCGTTACCCCAAAGGAAAATCTTATTACAGGAGTGAACTGGGGTATGGCATTATTTAATAATTCGTTTCGTCTGAAAAACGAGATTGCCGTAAGTCTATTTACTGCCGATTTGTACAGTGATGTGGTCAATAATAAAGATATCCCTGAGGAAATCAGCAAGTATTATACTCCACGCCTTACCACGAATGCTGATGCCGCTTTGTATAGTGAAATGGCGATCCAAACAACACCGTTTAACCTGAAAACGGCTTATACTCTTGTGGGACCCGGTTATACATCTCTTGGTATGGGTTCACTGATTAACGATAGACAGATAATAAATAATTTAATCGGCTTAAACCTGTTTTCCGGTGGTCTTGTCATTCAGACAAATTTTCAACAGCAAACCGATAATACCAGTAATCAAAAACTTTATACCACAAAAAGAGAGGTTATCGGGGTAATGGTTGCAATGCGTCCTTTCAAATGGATGTCACTTACCGTTAATTCTACCGGTAATACGATGGGGAATAATTCAAAGAATGATACTTTAAAGGTGGATAATACAACAAAAGTTTTGATTGCAAACATCACACTAATGTTTAAACTTTTTAATATTGATCATAATCTTACAACCGGAATAAGTAACACGAATACTGAGGCTAAAAGTAAAATTCGGGGTGATAATGAAGTTGTTTCAGAGAACCCGAATGTTTCACTTACTTCACTAATTACGAAGCAGTTATCTGTTACTCTCGGGTTTGTTTCTAATACCACTGATTTAGGACCCAGAGGAAAAAATATAAATGAATCTCTTACCGCAAAGTTAGGGTATAAAATGTTCGATGATAAACTGCAAAATGCGATCTCGTACTCGAATGTAAAATCCAGTATGAGTACTGTTGGCGCTCTTACCTTTCAATCATCGTATCAGGTATTTCAACAAAGCAGTATAGTTTTACAATATCGGGGTAATTACTTCAACGGTAAAGGACCAAGACCCATTTCTTTTAAGGAACACACAACCACCCTTACATGGGCTTACCGCTTCTGAGAGATAAATAAAAATTTATAGCACATTTTTACTTAACGGTCAGCTATCTTTTTTCAGTTTACACTCCCTTGCTTTGCCGGGGAGTGTAACTTACTTTAATATTTTCTGCCTTAATATTTTTCTACTGTTTTGAATGCTTATTAGAAAAGTTATTTATAAATGAGATAAATTTATTTTATTTCATTTATTATGGCTTGTGCTTCTTCAGTTCTTCCGGATTTATGCAGAGCTTCAATGAGAAACTCACGCAGTACTGTTTTTCTTTTGTCTGCAAGATAGAGAGCTTTCCAATAATCGCAGATTTCGTTAAGTCTGCCTACCCTCATTGCATTATCGATTATTTTACTGCAGTAAAAAGGTTCTTTATTATTTAGAGTAAAAGCCGCCCGAAATGCTTCAAGCGCTTTCTCGAAATTGCCCCGTGCCTCGAAAAAAATTCCTGCTTCTCTCTGCACTTCTTCCGATGAGTAAGCCAGGCGCAAAGAGTAATCAATGTTCTTCTCTGCCTCATCGAAGTTTCCGATTTCATTAAGATATTTTGCTTTGTAAAGATACAGTACTGCTCCTGAAGGAACATCCTTTATCAGGTCATCAAGAATCTGCAGGTATTTTTCGTCGTTAACAAGTTCTCTAAGACTATCGAATGAGGCTTTTAAAAACATCCGAAGAGTATCTAACTGATTAGCAGTTTGTTGTGCGGAATCCTGATTTGAGGAATTGTTTATTAGAGTTGAAGTTTGTTGAAGCAGTCCCATTTGTAAAATTTCAGATCTCTTTAAACCGTACTTTATGGTGCGAATAAAATAAAACTGTGCCTTTGCAGAATCATTTCTGTCCCGGAAAATAGTGCCGAAAAGATAATTGATCTCCGGATATTCGTTATGTACACCGCGAATATTATCAAGGACAATTAAAGCAGAATCGGGATTATTCCGATTGATTAACAGCTTTGCCAGATCGATACTCAGCAATACTTCTGTGGGGAAAAGTGTTATTCCATCGATAAGGTAGTTCTGAACTTCCTGATAACTCTTTTTTTCTTTCAATAATTCAGTTATCAAATAAAACGCCTCCGGGCGGCGAGGTACTTTTTTAATATATTCCTTCAAAACAGTAATTGCAGTGTCTTTCTTCCCCATCGTAATAAAGACTTTTGCTATATTCAATCCTCCTTCTTCTCCGATGTTATTGACCTGCATAAAACGATAAACCGAGAGGGCAGAGTCGTACATTTTCTTATTTTCGTAAATGCCTCCCAGAGCAAGATTAATTTCCTCATCGTAAGGGCGAAGTGTAAGAAAGTCCCGATAAATATTGATAACTTTATCACTTTCACCAATAAGCAATAATAAATCAGTTTCAGCAGTCACAACATCTTTATTTTCAGGAAATTTCATTCGAAGAGATTCATATACCAGATAGGCATCCTCAGCATTTTGGTTATAGCGATGCAACATAGCAAGATTTAATTGTATTTTTATGTCATCGGGTTCGTCATCTGCCAATTTTTTTGCAACTACGAGAGCTTTCTCGAACAGCTCTAATCCAATCAGTACTTCAAAGTACATCTGCCTTGTAATTTTATCATCGGGAAGTACTTTGTATGTATCTTCAGCATAGGGGAGAGCTTCGCTATAGCGCTTGAGCCGGATAAAAGTAATTGCGAGATTTTTTTTTGCATCAATATTTTTATTGTTGTAAATGAGAGCTTGTTTAAAGTTTTCAATACTGCCGTTGAAGTTCTCCTTGTTGAATTGTGAATTTCCGAGAAGTACAAAAACATCTGAGATATCATTTTTTAGTACTGCAGAGGAGTCGGGATACTTTTTAAGTAACGCCAATAATGCATCAAGTGATTTGGAGTAATTACCTGTTTGTGTATAGAGTTGAGAAAGCGCGTACTCGGCAGAAAAATCGTTCCCGAAGCGGGCAAGGCTTTTTTCTAACCAATAAATAGCCTTTGTGAAATTTTTCAGACGAAGGTAGCAGTCAACGGCGGCCATATACGCATCTTTATTACCATTTCCGTTTTTCAGAACATTTTCGAAAAGTACTGAGGCTTCCTGATATCGTCCGGATTTATATGCATTAATGGCAGACTGCAAATCCTGTGAATAAACAAAACCGGAAAAAATCAGAAAGAAAAGAAATAGAAATCCGTTACCGTAACGAATGTGCATTACAGGAATCTCTAATAATAAAAAAAGGGTAATTACTTACAAAAGTAAGAAAATATTTCCTGCTATACCTAAATAAAAAGAAGTGTGGAATTAAGTAAAGTCTTATGGGTTTCCGTTGCAACCCTGTTTGAGTGGGCAGGAAGTACAGCCACTATTGCACCCCGTCTGCTTTTTTACTGCGAATGCTCTGCGTAATTTACCTAATGAAACAACAATACTCGTTAAAAGAATAAGCATAACAATGATATTTTCAAACAGCATAACTTATCCTAATAACTTTCCTGTCTGGTAAATAATTAACGAGAGCAAATAGGCTATACCGGTTGTATAAATCATAGTGAATGCCGCCCATCTCCAATCCGATTCTTTTCTTATTGCGGCAATAACTGCAACACAAGGGAAATAGATAAGGATAAAAATCATAAAACTGAACGCAGCAAGCGGTGTAAAAACCCGCTGTCCTGCCAAATCTCCGTGTGTATGAACCTGCTCTTTAAGTTTTTGCTGAAGCGATACAGAATTTTCAGTTTCTTCAATACCAGACTGATATAATACGCCCATTGTACTTACGATAATTTCCTTTGCCGCCAGACCTGTAAGAATGCTGACGCCAATTTTCCAATCAAAACCTAACGGTACAATTGCCGGCTCAATAAATTTACCCATTCTGCCAATAAATGAATTTGCCTGCCGTTCACTCTCTTTCATAACCTCAATACTAAATATTTGTTTCTCAATATCATCCTTTGAGAGTGTTTCCGAGTTTCGGATTTTTTCTATCTGAGCGTCGTAATCGGTTGAAAATTTTGTTGTTCGAGGAAAATATCCAAGAGCCCAGATGAGTATCGAGGCAAGTAATATGACTGTACCCATTTTATTAATGTATTGCACACCTTTAAACCACATGTGCTTTAGCGTGTTCCGAAGTGTAGGTATTCGGTACGGAGGTAACTCCATAACAAAAGGAACATCCTGATGAGCGAAGGCAACTCGTTTTAGCACCATTGCCACAAGTACTGCTACAAGTATTCCTATCAGGTAAATACTCAGCAATACCATTCCATGGTAGGCCTGGAATGTTGCAGAAATTATTAACACATAAACAGGCAGACGGGCACTGCAGGACATGAAAGGCGTTATGAGCATAGTTAATATGCGGTCTTTCTTGTTTTCCAGAGTTCGGGTAGCCATTACTGCCGGTACATTACAGCCAAATCCCATAAGCAGAGGAATAAAGGATTTACCGTGAAGTCCGATTTTGTGCATCAATTTATCCATAATAAATGCAGCACGAGCCATATACCCTGTATCTTCCATTAAGGAGATAAAGAAAAACAAAAGAAGAATATTCGGAAGGAAAATAATTACGCCTCCAACTCCGCCAATAATGCCATCAACAAGTAAATCACGAAGCATACTTTCCTGCATCGAATCTGTAATAAATCCGCTGAGCGCGGAAACACCGGTATCAATCCAGTCCATTGGATAACTGCCCAGTGTAAAAGTTGCCTGAAACATCAGCCACATAAAAAACAGAAAAATGGGAAATCCGAAATATTTATGTGTTAGAATATTGTCTATATCCTTTTTCCTGCTTTTTTTATCTGATGGTGCCGGGAAGTAACACTCGCCGAGTGCGCCGGCAATAAAGCCGTACTTTGCATCAGCAATAACTGTTGAAGCTGACTCCCGAAATGCCGCCTCCAATGCCTTAACATTTTCAGATGCAAGCGCAGAAATGGAAGTATCGCCGGAGAAAGACATCACCTCATTTATTGTACTCTTATCCTGTTCCAGCATTTTCACGGCAAGGTAACGCAAAGAATATTTGTCGGTAAGAGAAGGAATGGAGGAGAGTGATGCTACAATACTGCTGATGCGTGATTCTATTTCGTTACCGTAATTAATATTTATCAGTCGTTGGTTTTTTTCGGTACCGTTAAAAGTATTAATTGCTGTTTCGAGAAGTGTTTTTATGCCTATACCTTTTGCCGCAACAGTAGGTACAATCGGCATACCGAGTAATGCAGAAAGATGAGCGTGGTTGAGTTTTGCACCTGAAGCCTCGAGTTCATCGTACATATTTAACGCAATCACCACTTTTACATTCATATCAATGAGTTGCGTGGTAAGATAAAGGTTCCGCTCAATATTCGATGCATCAAGTACATTAATGACAATATCTGGGCTTTGTTCAAGAAGATGACTGCGGACAAAAAGCTCCTCGGGAGTATATTCTGTGAGTGAATAAGTACCGGGAAGATCGGTAAGCCGGAGACTGTAATTATTGAAGTCAATTTCCGCTTCCTTGGCTTCTATGGTAACACCGCCATAATTCCCGACCCGCTCGTGAGCGCCGGATATTAAATTAAACAGCGTGGTTTTACCGCAGTTAGGATTGCCGACTAAAGCGATATTGATTTGAGAACGATGATAATTATTCGATTCCGAAACAGAGACTGTGCTCGTGCCATAATACGACAGAGGCTCTGAAAAATTTTCTCTTCCCGGACGAGCCACTTCAATAAGTGAGGCTTCTGA
>CAYTLQ010000040.1:0-4288 GCA_964438715.1 uncultured Ignavibacteriaceae bacterium | reverse complement strand
AATACGAGGTAAGAAAAACCGCTTACTGGTAAGACTGAAAGTAATTTGGGAGTCATTAGAGAAACTTTCTCAGCGTCAGGGCTACAAAGTCGGACACGCTTTAGAGGTATGTTTTTAAGGGGATGTTATGCAACAGCCACTATTGGGATAAGCTGAGTTTTCTCCGGCAACACGGCTTACCACTGCCTAAAGAATAACTGAAAACTTAACGCCTGTTATTTACTTTTTCCAATTCTTCAAAATAGCGACGGATTAACTCTTCGTAGTCCTTTGTATATCCTTCGCGCAGAGAATTGTTCAGTTCGTCTTTCAGAAAATCTTTCTTTCGTCGGTCATTTAAAAACAATTCTGATGGTGACTGCCTGGTAATATTTGTTCCGGAATTTGATTCCCTCTCTTTTTCAAAGTCTCTTTCATTTACAGATCTCTGAGCATCGAGCATTTTTGAGAGAATATGTTCCTGTTTCTGTATTAACTCATCATCGAGCCGTGATGTCTGCATATCGGAGATAACTTCCTGCATTTTATTAATGATATCATCCATATTTGCGGGAAGTTTCTTCGACTGACCGGTGCTACGAGCTTCTTCATTTAGTTGCTCCATAGATTTACGAATGAGCTCCTGTTGTTGGGCAAGGCGCTCAAGTTGTCCCTGTTGTTCCGGTGTAAGTTGTCCTCCATTTCCTTGCTGAAGCTGTTGAGTCATATTATTTAACATCATCTGCTGACCGGAGAGTTGCCCGAGCTGCTGCATAAGCGACATCATGCCGCCCTGCCCGCCCTGCTGCATCATCTGATCCATCATATTTTTCATCATTGCAGCAGCTTGATTCATGGACTGCATAGAATTGTTTTGATTTTGTGCCGCCTGATTGCCCATTTTATTCTGCAGATTACCCATAGCCATATCCATACTCTTCATAGCATCACCCAATTCTTTGCCCATTTCGGGAGTAATTGCAAAGGTTTTCTGGGAAAGTTCACTCATTTGCTGTAGCAGTTTTTGCAGACTCCGTTTCAGCGACTCTTGCTTCCGTGCATTTTCATTAAAGCTCATAGTCCGCTCGCCCTGCTGAGAATTTTGTTTCAAGGCTTCCTGCTCTTTTGAAAGCGTAACAATGTTTTCAACCATTTTCATCATATCCATTAATGTCTGCATCTGCTGTTGTTGTTGCATAGACTCCTGCAGGTTTTTCATGCTCTGCGACATCTTCTGCATATTGCGGGAAATCTGCTGTTGCTTTTGTTGCGCCTGCTGTATTTTGTTTTGACGAATCTCCTGTCCGGCTTGTTCGGAGAGTTCTTTGTTTTTTTGTTTATCAAACTCTTCCAGCAATTTTTCCATTTCATCGCGCGGCATATCATCGAAAGACTTCATCTTTTCGGCAAGATCTTTCATTTCTTTTTCAAGCTCTTCCAATTGCCTGCTGGTTTTCTCCTGTTGCTTCGCAGAATTGTTTCTTTCCTCCTGCGAACTATTTTCCTTGTTAAGGTTCTCTTCCTGCCCCGAACGAATCTCTTCTGTCCGCTTCACAAGTTCATCCATTTTTTGTTCGATTTGAATTCGTTTCAGGAGATTCATTGTCCTTTCAATACTTTTCTGGAAAGTCTCCTCGTCAAACTTCATATTCTCCAACTGCTGTTGTATCTGTTTGCGGTCCATTTGCATCAGAGACTGCTGAAGTTTTTCCATTGCCTTTTTCATTTCTTCGGATGTCATTTCATTGAGCAGTTCCTGAAGTTCGCGGTATTTTTGGAGAGTTTTTTCAGAAAGCAGATTATTTTTCTCAAGGTCTTTTCGTGAATCATCAAGCTTACTGCTTAAATCTTCCGCCTGCTTTTGCAATTCCTCAAATTTTTCAATACTTTTTTCAATTCGTTGTTTTTCTTCCCATGTAATTTCCTTTTTATCCTTCTTCAAATCTTGTGAGAGTTTTTCTATCTCCTTTTTCAATTCTTCTGCTTCTTTCATGGTTTTCAGCAAATCCTGTTCAACTTCGTCCTGCTTTTTCTCCGCTTCGCTGAAAAGTTCCTCCACCGATGGAACACGCACCGTATATTCAGAAGATCTGGCAGATTTGGGACCTGAAATGTTGTCGTTATCAAATACTTCGAGATAATATGTCATTTCATCCTCAGTTGCCAGATTCAGCACACTGAGATTCCAGATATAATTCGGAATCTGTTCTTTAAGTGAAGCGGAGATTGGTATTTCAATACTGCTGAATTTTTCCTGTGGCTGTTCATATTCTGAACGGCTTAAACGATAATGTAAAAGTAATTTACTAAAGCCAAAATCATCGCTGATTTTACTCAGAATAGCAAGTCGTTGGTCACTGCTGAGTACAGTATTTTCTGCCGGCGCCGTTATCTCAATTGAGGGATAAGAATCAAAATATGTTTTAACAGAATACGAAATATTATTTTCTGTGCTTATGCCCTGAATATCAGTAAGCAATATTTCGTAGTTCATATCACCGTTTGCTGTAATTACTCCTTCGGATGTATTTCCACTAACAGAAAGTTTGTGCTTTATCGAATCGTTAATCAGCAGATATGCTGAAGACAGCTCCTTAGTGGAATTAATCACAAAATGTATTTTACTTCCAAATAAACAATTCACATTGCCATTATCTTTCTGCAATACCGGCGCCAGTCCACTGTATGCCGGGGAATTTACCAATACTTCGAAACTGCTTAATACCGGACGGGCAATAACTTTTGCAATGTACCGTTCACTTTCACAGCCTTCTAATTCTGCATAGTATTCCACATCACTGGTAAGATTGCTAAACTGATAGGAATACTCTCCTAAAGAATCCGCATTTATTGTTAATTTTTCGAACGATGGCTGTTCCTGCATTTTATAATATAAGTTAACCTTATTAACAGGAGGACCAAGTACTATCACCGATACCGGAAGAATATCTCCCTTTGTGAGTTCAACATTTCCCGGCGAAACCCGCAACAAGTATTTTTGAGGCTTTTGAAAATCTTTACTAAATAACAATAATCTCCCCGCCGCCTGATGCAATGGCGAAATTACCATAACGATTAATAACACGCCAATTCCCGAGATCGCGGCAGGTTTCATTATACGAAAACATTTCGAAAAACTTACCGCCGAGCCGAAATCAATATTTTTTACGCGATTATATACCCTATCGAAAGCCTTATTAATAAATGCCTGCGAAGTAAATCCGCTGTTAACAGTAACAAGCTGAAGGGAATTCAGCAGTTCATCACCTATCTCAGGAAAATAGGAGGCAACTTTTGCAGCAGCCGACTCGTAATACTCTCTGCCCTTCAGTTTTGTAATCTGAAATATTGGTAATGCTACTCTGCTAAGTAGTACAAGTACTGAAACAACGACCCATGAAAAAAATAATACCGTACGCACAACACTGTTAAAACGAAAGAGAAATTCCGCTACTACAAGAGCAAGAAAAACCAAAGAAGAAACTATAATAAAAACTCCAACTCCTTCAGTAGCTTTAACTTTAAGCTCTTTACTGCCGAGCGTTTTCAGTTTATGATATGTTTGTTCCAGTGCGTTTTTATCAGAAATCATTTTCCAAAGCCAACTTAACCAAAATAATGCTCTGTATGTTCATTGTTTTTATACTATCGGATAATAAACTTTGTTTCATTAATGTGTAAGAGCATAAAGAATAATATTTGTTCCGAATTTCAATGCCTCAATTCTCTTCTCTTCGGGATTCTGATGAACTTCCCTATCAGCCCATCCGTCGCTCGGATTTGATTCAAAGGTATAATACACCGCCAGTCTTTTACCAATAAATATCCCAAAACCTTGCGGAGGCTTTTCATCGTGTTTATGAGTTTTCGGTGGCCCGCCCGAAAAATCGTACATTATAGTATATATCGGAAACCGAAAAGGAAGCTCTATAAATTCACTTTCAGGAAAAACTTTTTTCATTTCCCGTCGAATCGCTTTATCCAACCCATAATCATCATCAATATAAAGAAATCCGCCATTATGCAAATATCGCCTCAGTCGCTCTGCTTCCTGATTTGTAAAAACCACATTTCCGTGACCTGTAAGAAAAAGAATAGGGTAAGAAAATATTTCATCGGTTGCAATATCGGCAAATCGGTATTCTGCTTTTATTTTTAATGAAGTGTTTGAATTAATAAAGCGAAACAAATTTACTTCGGCGGAAGGGTCATTATACCAATCACCGCCACCTCCATATTTAAGTCGGGCCATAACCGGGCGTGTTTGCTCCTGTGGATAAACAATACATACCGGCAGAAAATATAGTAC
>CAYTLQ010000039.1:0-16371 GCA_964438715.1 uncultured Ignavibacteriaceae bacterium | reverse complement strand
CTGACCTGATAAAGGAATATAATTCCAAATACGTAGCAGGGGTGAAAATAGGTTCGTTCCTTAGATATCATCTTGGTGACGAAAAGAAATAATTGTTCAAAAGGTCTTAATTCGTTAAGACCTTTTTTTTTATCTGAAAGGCAAATATGGCAAAATTAAAATATAAAAGAGTATTGCTGAAACTCAGCGGCGAGTCCTTAATGGGGAAAAAAGGATTTGGAATTGATCCTGATGTACTTGAATTTTTTGCTAATGAGATAAAAATCGCACACGACGCCGGGGCTCAGTTAGGTATTGTTATTGGCGGGGGTAACATATTCAGAGGTCTTAACGCAGGAGCGCAAGGAATAGACCGCGTTACCGGTGATCAGATGGGAATGCTTGCAACAATGATAAACTCTCTGGCACTTCAGAATGCTACTGAAAATAAAGGGGTTTTTACCCGTTTGATGAGCGCTATACATATGCACGAAATAGCAGAGCCATACATAAGGCGTCGGGCAATAAGACATCTTGAAAAAGGAAGAGTAGTTATTTTCGGCTCCGGTACAGGACACCCATATTTTAGTACTGATACTGCCGCATCTTTGCGGGCAGTAGAAATTGAAGCTGATGCAATAATTAAAGGTACGCGAGTGGATGGAGTGTTTGATTCAGACCCGGAGAAAAATCCAGATGCTTCAAAATTCGAAAATATCTCCTATCTTGATGTTTTAAAAAATAATCTTCGGGTAATGGATTTAACAGCAGTTAGCCTCTGTAAAGAAAATAATCTGCCGATGATAGTTTTTAATATGGATAAACCCGGCAATCTTCTTCGTGTTCTTAAAGGAGATAATGTCGGTACTCTTATTCAAAATTAAATTTATAATTTGCAAAGGTATAGTTTATGGAAACAATTATTAAAGAAGCCAGATCGAAAATGGATAAATCGATGGAGGCTTTACGAAATGAGTTGGCAAAAATACGAACCGGTAAAGCAACAACTGCTTTGCTCGATACCATAAAAGTAGATTACTACGGAACGCCAACACCATTAAAGCAAATGGCTAATGTAACTGTGCTAGATGCTCATACTCTATCGGTAACACCATGGGATAAATCAGTATTGCAGGCGATTGATAAAGCAATTTTATCTGCTGATTTGGGGCTAAATCCGGTAAGTGATGGTACAAATTTAAAGATTCCAATTCCCCCTTTGACCGAAGAAAGAAGAAAAGATTTGGTGAAACTTGTTAAGAAATTTGGTGAAGAGTCAAAAATTGCAGTGCGTAATATCCGTCGTGATGCAAACGAACACCTTAAAAGAAAACAAAAAGAGGCAAAACTTTCTGAAGATGCACTAAAAGAAGCTGAAGAGAAGGTGCAGAAACTAACCGACGAGCATATTAAAATGGTTGATGAAATTCTCAAGCACAAAGAAAAAGAGATAATGGAAGTGTAATTATTACTCTTTTGCAATCACAGGCTGTTTCCTGACTTATTTTTAATGGGTTCAGGAAACAGCTTTTTTTTTTATGTCCTGATTAAAAGATTTTCAACAGATATCCTTTCAGCAAACGATTAACAGAGAAAGTTTCAAATCCACTGAATATATACTTTTCTATTATGTTTATAAGAATAATAAAAAAAAGGACTGCCGCAGCGGCAGACAGTCCTTTTTAATCCTGAAAATAAAACTCTCAGTAATCAACCAAATAACAATTTAACAATGAACAATGCACCGAGCATTCCGGCTATATCAGCGAGTAGTCCGGAGGGAAGAGCGTGTCGGGTTTTCTTTATATTAACACTTCCGAAATAAACAGCGAGAACATAAAAAGTTGTTTCAGAACTACCGTAAAATGTAGAAACCAGAATTCCGATGAATGAGTCGGGACCATGCACTGAAATAATTTCTGCCATTACTCCCAAAGAACCACTACCTGAAAGGGGTCTCATAAGCGCCATTGGAAGCGCTTCAGCCGGCATACCAAGAGGATTTGTTACGAATTGCAACCCGTAAACTAACCACTCCATAGCACCGCCCGCTCTGAAAATTCCAATCGCCGCTAACATTGCAACCAGATAAGGAATAATTCGCACGGCTATATTAAAACCTTCCTTAGCTCCTTCAACAAATGTTTCATAAACTTTTACTTTTTTAATTGCCCCCAAGCCAACGAAAAGGATAATAAGAACAGGAATAGCGAGAGTTGAAACAACCTGAACGATATTTTTTATAAGCTGAGGAGTAATGAAACTAAATAATGAGCCAAATACACCGGAAACCGTAAGAGCTATTAGTATAAATGGCACAAGCAGGAAAAGGAGAATATATTTAAGTTGTCCGGAGAATATGGAGAAAAAACTTTTGCCTTTTAGTGGGAAGTTTTCAAAAATTTTTGCAGATATTATTGCTACGGTGGTGGCGCAAAATGAACCAAATAATGAAGTCCCTATGATAATCGCAGGTTCGGAACTGCCCGCAGAAGCACGAATAGCAATTGCTGTTGCGGGAATCATTGTCATACCGGCAGTATTTATTGCAAGAAAGGTACACATTGCATTGGTTGCTGTTCCTTTTTCCGGGTTCAGTTTATCAAGCTCTTCCATAGCTTTCAGGCCGAATGGAGTTGCAGCATTTCCTAAACCAAGAAAGTTGGCAGAAAAATTCATAATCATTGCACCCATTGCCGGATGATCGCTTGGTACATCGGGATAGAGAAATCTGGTAATTGGTTTGACAGCGCGGGCAATGTAATTTATAATGCCAGCTTCCTCGGCAATTTTCATAATACCAAGCCAAAGCGCCATAACACCAATTAAGCCGAGAGAAATAGTAACTGCTGTTTCAGCATAACTAAGTGCAGATGTTGTTACTTCTTTTAATTTAACGAACGATACTTCCTCCATCTTAAGTGAGGCGGAGTAATTCACTCCATCAATTTTTTTCCCCAGAATAATTATACCGGTCAAATCATTCTCTTTACCATTAACTTTTGCCATCTTTTTCCAAAGAGGAGGAAGATTATCGGTGAAGTAAAATGTTGCTTTCCCATCCTCAAATTTTAACTGCGATTCATATATCAAGTCACCGGAAATTTGTTCATTAAATACTTTTCGGTAATTGTCTGCAGTAATATGAATGGAAACACTATTCTTACCATTTGGGTTAAATGTCGAGTCCTTGAAATTGACAACAGCTGGCACAAGCTTATTACCGGCATATCTGTCGCTGAGTTTATCGGAAACATCAAGGGAGATGGCTGCGGCCATTCCAAGAAAAATGAGTCCCATCCAGACATAATTTAACATACAGCAATCCTTCGGTTAGTTACTAAGGTTTCAGGATATTTATTTTGTGTATAAATGGTAGAGCAAAATTATTGTTTTTATTCGCCGCTATTATTCGTATTTCTTTCTCTTCTCCATATACCAAAGGAAGTGATATATGTATTAATGAGTTCTTTTTAGAAAATGAAAAATCAGTGTGCAATTCCCGATCAATAAAAATACGAATGGAGTTCGTGTCCAAAGAGATTGAGTCCATATAACTATATGACAATTCTAGTTGACCACCAGAAGTGCATTTCATGTCATAAAAATTTATTCTGGGCACTGAATTACGAAGGTATTTATAAATTCCCTTAAAAATTCCATAAGCCTGAATCTTGTTAAACTCGGGGATAATAAGTCTGTCTTCTTCAGGAGGGTAAGAGAAAAATGCCCCTTCGATAAGCACAGCGGGAATCTTTGTTTCTCTCAGGACTGCGAAACCTTTTCCGGGATAAATAAAATAATCACTGTAAGTACCGTCGAAGGAACCTAATCCTCCGGAATTGCGCATGGCATAAGAAAGGTCTCTTTGAATATAACGGGCGAGGTTTCTTTCATTATGCTCATATTCCCAGTCAGTTTCAAGTGCATGATAATATGTTGAAGTGTAATTCGTCCATGTATCTTCAACAGAGCCCGGTGCGTTATGATGAATGCTTATGAATAAATCAGCACAGCTATTGTTCGCCATTTCCGATCTCCTGTTCAGGCTAACCGTAGTGTCTGTATATCGGGACATTACTACTTCAGCACCGGCGGCAGTAAGAAAATCTCTGAGATAGAGTGAGACACTAAGATTGACATCAGCCTCTATTGCTTTACCTTGTTTCCCTCTATTCCTGCGATCTGAACCACCGTGTCCCGGATCTAAAAAAATTATCTTTCCCTCAAAAACAGATTTTGCTTTGCTGTACATAGCCTCAACAGATTCTTCAGTTCTCAGTTCAACAGGAAGTTCATAATTGAGGTATTTTACCGGTGTGCACCCGGTTAAAGTAAAAAAAGTAACTATACCGAGGGAGCAGTAGTTAAGTAAAGGAATTATCCATTTCTTCATTCGGAAGAGAAATACATTTATTATTGATGTAAAAGATGCAATGATGACAGTGTTCGAAATTTCTTTTAAACTGCAAATTACGGGTTTGATTGACAAATTCAATAATCTCAGAACTGATTTTTTGCATTTTTGATTTATTAAAAGTTTCAAGGTATGAGTTATCAGGATAAACAAGATAGATTATTTCAGCCTGAAATTCTTTGATTTCAGGATAGAGTACCGAGAGAGCGAGAATATAAAATTCAATCTGACGCAGATGCTTTAAAGATCTCTCGCCAATTTCTTCATCATGAATAATATCCGATTTAAAGTCAATTACGGTAATTTTATCTTTTTCAAAAATAATTCTGTCAATACGGCCTTTGAGATAGAAATCATTGAAATGTACAAGAAATGGGAACTCACTGGTAAAGTCAGGAATCTGAGATATCCTCTCATAAATACTACTTTTGCGAAAACGGGAATATAGTGCGACACATTCTTCTTTAAGTAAAGTCGATTGTTGAATGTCCGGTCCTAAATCTTTGAATGTATTTTTATTAAAATTTTCAATAAAAGTATTAATGTAATCTGAAGCGTTCTCCGTTTCAATATTATTTTCAAGGAGACTATGTAAAATATTCCCTTTCAGCTTTGCAAAACTATTTCTGATTTTGTATGCTTCAACCATCGATGCAGTATTTCCGGTACTCTCCGTATCTGTACGAAGTTTTTCTGCTACATCGGTTAATCCATAAAGTTCCTGCAGTCTGAATTTTTCAGGGCAACTTATGAATGTGACATATTGGGTGGCTGTATAAATTTCGTTTTTCGGTCTTCCGGATATCCCGGCAATATTTAATTCCTTAACTTCTGGCAATTCTTCAAATGATTCAGAAAGATTTTTTCGAAATTCAAGATTTTGTACAATCGGAATCTTTATCGTCATTTGCCTTTCCGATTTACAATACTGACCATCTTTGAGCTCAAGACATTGAAGATTACCGGAAACAAAGACGGAATTTGTATCGGGATCGTAATGTAATGTATCAGTTATTAAGGTTATGAAGTTATTGCCGGGGCGCATTTTGTTTGCTGATTGTGTATAGGATACATAGAGTTGTTTTGCCGCTCTTGTAAGAGCCACATATAACAGCCGCTTGTTTTCAGCAATTTCTTTTCGAACAATTATATATTCAGCTAATTTCGCATACCTTGGAGTTTCAAAGTTCGAAAAATAGTCAGCTCCTTTTGGCACCTTTGCAAGAAGACCATACTTATTATCAATAAGAATTGAATTGCGTTTTAAACTGCTGAATTTTGGAATCGATTCGGTATGAGGAACAAATACATAATCGAACTGGAGCCCTTTTGATTTATGAATAGTCAAAATGTTTACAGCATCAAGGTTTTCTGTTGCCGCCGCCTGACCTTCATCTTCTGCTTTTTCCATTGAATTTCTCAGAAAATCGGCGAAGTCATAATACCCTCTGAGACCAATTGAAAAAAAATCATGCATCAATGAAAAAAGTTTGGCAATGTTTGCCTCATCCTGCGCGCTATCCTCACGGGCGGCAATTCTCGTTAGATAGCCGCTTTGAGCGTAAAATTCATTAAGCGCCTGAGCGGGAGGAAGTGAAAGGAATTTTTTTAAGAACTTTTTAATTAAAAGAACATGATTCTCTAACTCCGGTAAATCATTCGCAGCCAATAATAACTTATTGTAAAAAGTATCTGCTTTGTATCTGCTTATCTTATAAATCAGTCTATCGTTAATCAGGAAAAATGGTGAACGAAGCAGACCGAGAAGTGCTGCATCATTTTCTTTATCAATAAAAAATGTTATTGCATTATAAAAGTCGTAAACTATCTGTGTCGAATAAAATCCTGTACCTCCTACTATTTGGTAAGGAATTTTATTTTTTCTAAATGCTATTTCGAATTCCGTGAAATGACTTTTTTTTCTGCATAAGATTGCAATATCCCGCCACCTGATATCTGGATTAGTTTCTTTCAGTTCCAGAATTTTTCCGGATATTAATTCAGCTTCAGAGAGATGATTGTCTGTATTTTTATTTGAACAAAGAAAAGTTACTGAGCCTTCATACTCTAAATTCGCCGCGCAAACAATATCAGAAGCCTCTGTTTCATTGAACAGTTGTGTAGGGTTGCTGAACTGATAACGAAAAATGTTATTCACAAAAAGAGCTATTGCCGGCGCCATCCGGAATGATGCAGAAAGTTTCATAATGTTTTCTCCACCGGAAGTTCTGTGAATATCTTTTTTCGTGCGCTCAAAGACTTCCAAATCCGCATTCCGGAACATATAAATGCTTTGCTTCTCGTCTCCTACGACGAAGAGATTACCCGTTGTGAGTTGATTTAGAATTGGCAAAAAAATCTGATATTGTAAATCATTCGTATCCTGATATTCATCAATCATGATATACTTAAAACGCTCAGCTATGTTTTGACGAACATGCTCGTAACCAAGGACATCTCTGGTTTTAATTAGA
The DNA here is from genome assembly GCA_964438715.1 of uncultured Ignavibacteriaceae bacterium. Lineage (GTDB taxonomy): Bacteria > Bacteroidota > Ignavibacteria > Ignavibacteriales > Ignavibacteriaceae > CAYTLQ01. Next base: position 9,501 of record CAYTLQ010000039.1, on the reverse strand, counting down.
ATATCTTCAAAATCAAGAATACCGAGCATGTATTTTTTTTCATCGTAGAGTCTGGCAACTAAATCAAATATCTTTAATAAACTTCTGTTAAAGGAAATCAGACTGAGAGATATTGATTTATCTGTATTCTCAGAAAGTTCATGTATTTTTTTGTACTGTAGAATTATGGATTTTTCAGTATTAAAGTTGTCCCTGTTATCAGTTGATATATATTTTGCTACAAACTGGTCGTTTTTAGTAAAAGCTGTTGAAAACAGTTTTTCTACCAATTCTTTTCTATCACCTTTGCCAGTCATCAAGTCAGACAAAATGCCATCTATAGTGCCATAGTATTTTGAGCTTGCATCAATTTGTTTGTGCACACTCCGGAAAGCGTTCAGCATTTCCTGAAATAAATAATCGTCAAGAATCTTTAAATCAGCTTCTGATTTTTCTTCAAACAACGATAGTATATCATCGTCAGAATTTTTATTAAACAAATCTGCCAGATCTATAGCAGATTTTCTATGGTCAAATAAATTTTTAACAGCACTTCGTACATTTCGTGTACCATTGAGAATTCGGGTAACATTGTCGATATGAGGTTTTAATGCAAAGTGTTTTCCATTATCCTTTAAAACTTCACTAACTGACTGGTCGAGTAGTTCACTGCTATAAAACTCATCTGATGCAATGAATGCGGCATCAACAGCAGCCTCAATCGGGTATTCTCTGAGTATTTCAATACAAAAAGAGTGAATTGTTGAAATATTGGCAGAGATTAATTGCCTGCGGATTCGCTCAAGTTTTTTAATTTCTTCTTTATCTGTTGTGTTATTTAGTGTTACTTCAACCTCTTTACTGATTTTTGCATATAGTTCGACTGCCGCTTTATCGGTAAAAGTAATTGCAGCAATATCCCTCAGATTAACATTCTTTCTAAGAATTAATTCGAGAAATCTTCTGGCAAAAACAAAAGTCTTTCCTGAACCTGCGTTTGCAGTTAGTGATATGTGGCCTTCTTTATGAAGGACTAAGTGTTGCTCCCCGGTGTAATTAACGCTATTGTTTGACATCTGAAACAGGCTTTATAATTGTAATAAGAAAACAAGTTCCTTTTGTGTCCTTTTTTATGAGGCGTATTGATGAATTTGTCATTTCCAAATATCGTTTTGCTAATTTCAGCCCGATACCCATACCACCAGCTTTGGTGGTGAAATTTGCGTCGAAAATTTTATCCTGATACTCATCTGGTATTCCATCTCCATTATCATCGATAAACAATTCTATCGTTTGTTCATTGGCAGTTATACGGAATTTAATTGTATCGGCATGTGCCTGAATAGAATTACGCACGAAATTAATTAAAATTCTTCTAAACTGTGAAGCATCTCCTGAAACGATTGCATTAGTAACTTCCTGCTCTATAAGTATAGTCACTTTTTCTTGTCTGAATAATTCGGCGGTTTCATGTAAACTGGCAACTATATCAAAGTTTTCCTGCTTAAACGCTGGCATACGGGCAAATCGGGAGAATTCGGAAGCAATATGATTAAGCGTTTCAATCTGGTGTAGTATTGTACCGGTAACTCTCTGGAAAATGGAATCGAAATTTGGAGTTTTATCTTTATAGGCGGCAACAAGATGCTGAAGAGTAAGTTTCATGGGAGTGAGCGGATTTTTTATCTCGTGAGCTACCTGCTTTGCAAAATCCTTCCATGCTGCCTCTCGTTCCAAACTTGCTAGTTCAGCCTGATTTTTTACTAATTCTTCGGTCATGGTATTAAAACCCTGAAAGAGTTCTTTTAATTCACCTCGCTCAGAGTTTTCAAGTTTAATACTATAGTCGCCATGTGCTACCGACTTTGTAGCTGTTGTAAGAAGTTTAATTGGGTATGCGATTTTATTTGCCAATAAAGTACTGATTGCAATTACAAGCAATACTGCAAAAGAATAGATCCCAAATAAAAAGACATCAACATCGACGGGTGTAAATGGTGAAACAATTTTGTTTGAAATATCATTAACCTGAAGAATGTAATTTTTTCCTCCGAAAGAAAATACTCTGAAATAGAGATATGACTTCCTGCCACGAATGATTTCAGAGGTGAAGTGATCCTTATATCCCAGGTATGAGAGGTGAAGAATCGCTGAAGAGTGAATATAATTCGGAAAAATCGCAGAGGTATAAAGAGCATATTCCGTCGTAAAAATATTTTTCCCATCTTCAAATGCCGAGAAGTTGATATCGAGGGATGAGGCAGTTTTTTCAAGAACGGAGATTAGGTTTTGTTTTGGGAGCGTATTATAGTTATTTATCTGGCGAAGAATTATGTTCGACTCAGCCACAAGGAAATTTTTTATAGCAATTTCGGACTTTTCATTTGTATTTTGTCTGTTGTACAAAGCAATAGCAAGCAGGGGAAATAATGAAACAAACAAAAGTGCAAAAAGAAGTTGAGTTCGAAACGAATAACGAAAAGTACCGGTTTTTAAAAATTCATATATGAGGGAGATGAGATAACAAATTACCAAAAGAATAGAATGAACAATAAAAAGTTTAAAGAAGTTGAAAAAACTCCATTCAAGTTTTTTTTCCTTAAGTGCTACCGCTACAACATATTCACTATCGGATTGCTTTGTTTTGAGAGCATAAACAACAAATGCTTCATTATTAAAAGTAAAATTTGTCCAAATCTCGTTTTCAGGCGGGAAATTTTCAGCAAGCAACATCTCGTTATGCTCGCGTCCGGGGTGAAAATCGCCGAAGGCATATACCAGTGTGTTGTTATGATACCCAAAGATATTAATGTCTTCGGGGGAGAGCAAACCATTTATTTGAAAATTCTGCTGTCGGAACAATTCGGGAATCTTACTATCAACCAACAATTTCGGTTCAAACTTCACTTCTACCATCAGATATCCGAGAGTGATATTATTTTCGCTAATAGGAACACTTCCTCTGAGAATTTTAATATGGGGTGAATCTTTAGGAGAGATTTCCTCCGTTGTAAGATTTACCGGGTTGACAACATTTACCTGTTTACCGACAGGATAATTTTGCAGATCACCCGAAACGAATGTTCCTAGAATTGTTCTTTTACGATCAAGAATGGTAATTGATGAATAAATGTTCTCACCCTTGAGTGAACTTTTTGTCCATAAATAGTAAGCAAGCTCATTAAAATCAGTATTTATTTTATAGAACGATTCGAGAAGTGTTTTCTCATTCGAACCGGTAAGTAACGCCTGTGTAGTTAAAAAGTTCAATAATTCAGTATTTGGTCGCGTGATTTCTATTGCTGTTGTCTTTAAAGATTCCCTCTCAAGCAAGGTATTAAAATGATTTAACAGAGAGATGGTGATGATCGATGAAGTAAAACCATAAATAAGAAACACGCTCATTAACTTGGGCTTCGCGAAGACCTGAAAAAAGGCAATAAGGAAAATAAGTGTGCTAATTATAGCATAAAAAGGAACACTCAAAAGGGGCTGTTTTTGTAAGTGAACAAAAAGAATTGACCCCAGAATAATGATTACGACCATACCAATAAGGTAATACCTTAGGATAAGTATGGAAAGACTTTTCAGATGCGCCAAAATAATAAGTAAAAAACAACTAATGATGAGTATTACTCCTATACCCAGGAGTAGAGTCCCCAAATTCATTATTAAATGGGGCATTGTAGGTATGATATCAGGTTGGTTGAAATATCGTAATGATGAATCGAAAATTACACTCTTAATTGATGCAGATAAACCTCGTAATGTAAGCAGAACTATAAAGGAAAATAGTATTGTTGTAATGAAGAAAACCGGAAGTTTTAGAGGTTTTCTTTCAGTAAAGAAAAAATAGTCCCATGCCAGCCTGAAACCGTAAATAACGGCAAGGAAAAAAAAACTGTTCGTGATAAGAAATTCAACAGGAGATTTCACAATACCCCAGCCAAACTGTGAGGAAAATAAGGTGGGATCTGTAAGTTTTCCTTCGAGTACAGATGACGGAAAATCAAGTTTCAGGAATAACCAGCGTAAAGCGATCAGGAGCACAGTAAATGCTGCAAATCTCAACGAACGGAATCGGAATTTATTGAAATCTGCTGAAACACTTATTCCGAGAAGAATAGTTGCGAATATTACCAATATTGCCTGAGCAGTTGAAATTCTGTTATTGAACGAAATGAGCTCATTTCTTAATGATGGTTTTTTAATACTGATTGTACCAATTTTTTCATCGGCAAGATTGCGCAACTCAAACGAGAGATAACGACCGTCATTATTGAGTGGCTTAAAGGGATGGTATGTAATCTCAACTGAAGTAAGAAACTCATTTTCTAATTCTGCAGTAAAGCTCTTAGAATCCTTAATCGGTTCACTTGCTGTTCGATCTTCGATTATGGTTGAAGTAACCAAATAAAAATTTTGTCTGCCGGTTTTTATTGTATCTACGATAACCAGATACACAGAGAGGGGACTTTCAGTAAAAAATGCCTGCCCGAAACTGATTGAAACAGATTTAAGTTTTGAACCGGTTATCGGATAAGAATTTTTCCAGCTGATTATTTCAAACTTTTCATTGAACAACTGAATTGCGATATCGTCACTTTGATAATCGGCAAATAGTTTTAAGATATCTTTGTAGGATAGTTCACTGTGGCGAAACGACGGTGAGACAAGCTGTTTAAATTCTTTAGCTGAATTTGTAAGGAATATTACCTTTGATTGAAAAGCCTTTAGTGTTGTTTCACTGAAAGTATTTTCAATCTCGATGAGTTCCGATTTCCAGGTCTCTTTTTTCTTTTCAGAGAAGAACTGTGAAAATATCCCAAGGAGTAAAACGGAAATGAGAATCAGAAGGCCAAGTGTAAAGTAAACTTTTCTTTCTGAAAAGACCGAAAAAAACCTTTTCATCGAATAGTAAATTGGGAGATTTGCCAGGAATTGTTAATCTGTTTAAGGGAAATGAAGAATTGAGCACTACCTCTCTTACTTCTGCTTTCAAAGCTGTAAACTCCTGTTGCATAAGGATTTTGGGTAGTGTTCATAGCAGTGAACTTAAAATTTATTGCCTGATGTAAATTAAAATAGTCCTGAAGAACATAAAATGCCTGATTAGCGCTGTAGTATCCGTTCTGTCCGGAAGAAAGACTAATGTATGTTTGTGATGAAAAATATTCTGAAAAAATATTCACATTTCCTGCGAGAATTCCCTGCTCAATTTCAGAAAAAATTTTCTGTGCGAGATTTTCTTTGTCCTGAATACCGGATTGCTGAGGATATAGAATACCCCCCAACAGACAATAAAGAAAGAATATATTTAGTGCTCGTAAAATATTTCGGTAATAAAACATAATGTGCAATTTACCGTATTTTCTAAAAACGAAAAAAGCATATCGGGGGTGATATGCTTCTTTCTATGACTATTTGGATGGAGTCTTCAGCCTACCTGTTCAGCAGGCTACTGCGTTTAAGAATCCGGTTGCCATTTTTTGCTTTCGGTTTCATAGTGGGTTCACCCTCAATCAACTGATAAGCCCAGTCGAATACAATACGATCTCTGGTGATATTTTTTATACGAATCTTTGCATAATGATTATCCCATGTCCAGATTATATAAGTGTGTCCAACCTGTGCTATAGCATCCTTTGTGGTTGACCAGCCTCCGACCGGAGCATAGGTGATATCATAAATATCTCTGGTAAGACCGGCATCCTGAATATCAGTGTCGTCCCAAACATTAAGATAGTATTGCCCATCAAAATATTCGAAGAAGAAATCAGCTGATTGACTATCGAAACTGACTACTCTGTAATCGGAAAAATCATATCCGGAGTTGGTTGGGTATTTTCTGTAATCGAATATACTTTGGTTATAACCTTCAGGGCGAGGAGCGGCATACGCATTTTCATAACTCAATTCACTTTCATTACCATCATAATCATAAGCAGTTACTGCATAGTAATACTTCCTGCCATTTCTCGCCCCAAAATCTGTATAACCAGCAAAAGTACTTGAGCCAATTAATTCATATCGTCCGTTGTATGAGTCGCTGACATAGATATTGTAGCCGGCAAGGTCACTTTCACGGTTTTCATCCCAATACAATTCTGCGGCTTCATCCAGATTAAACACCTCAAGACCTCTTGGAACAGAAGGAGGCTGATGATCAATATAGAAAATTCCATCATCATCACATCCGTAAAAAAACAATACAGAGAATGTTACTACAAATATTCTTACAAAATGTTTCATGGTCGTTCTCCTTACTTATAAACTCGTATCTGTATCAGGATTTACAAAATAAGTGCCAGAATATTTGTCGTAAAAAACAATAAATTATTCACTAAGTGATAGTACCGGTGTATAGCTGTCTATACACCGGTGTATTAAAACTGCGGGTTAAATATGTATGAATTCACCATTAAGGTATGCCTGACGATTGTTAATGATACCTGTGGCTTTACCTTTGAGGGGATAGTTGTTAAACGGTGAGTTTTTTGCAATACTTTGAAAATGTGCTACCTGCGGAGACCAAATATAATTAGGGTCTAATATTGTGAATGATGCAATAGCCCCGATTTCGAAAGTGGGTATTTTGATTTTGAAAATTTTTCTGGGGTTAATTGACATTTTCTCAATTAAGTTCTGAATAGTTAGAATATTTTTGTGGTATAGATTTGTAAAAGCGAGGCCAATCTGAGTCTCAAGACCTAAAATGCCGTTGGGGGCATATTCAAATTCCATATCTTTTTCTTCAGCAGAGTGGGGGGCATGGTCACTTGCTATACAATCTATTGTACCATCTTGTAACCCGCGCAAAATTTCCTCTAAATCTGATTTTGTTCGAAGAGGCGGATTCATTTTTAAGTTAGTATCGTAGGATGAGAGAAGATCATCAGTTAAAGAAAAATGGTGGGGTGTTACCTCGGCAGTAACAGGTAACCCCTGAGCTTTAGCCTGCCGAACAAACTCTACTGATTGAGCAGAGCTAATGTGGGCAATATGCAACCGAGCTCCGGTGTATTTGCAGAGAATGATATCACGCATTACAATAATATCTTCGGCAATAGTGGGAATACCCGGAAGACCCAAAAAGGTGGACATGTAGCCCTCATTCATTGCACCGCCGGCTAATGACTCATCCTCACAATGCTCAATGATGGGAGCATCAAACATTCGGGAGTATTCCATTACCATTCTCGCCATTTTTGCCGATTTAATAGCGACACCATCGTCAGAAAAAGCAACAGCACCTGCATCATACAATTCGCCAAGAGGAGCAAGCGACTCGCCCTTTCTTCCCAATGTAGCGGCTCCAACAGGATAAACATCCACGATATTACCGCGAGCTGCTTCACGAATAAAATTTACAACCTCGGCAGAATCTATTGCCGGCTCAGTATTTGGCATACACGCAACAGCGGTAAAGCCACCAACTGCGGCCGCTTTACAACCAGTGGCAACTGTTTCTTCATCCTCCCGACCCGGTTCTCTCAGATGAACATGCATATCAAAAAATCCGGGCGCAACGATTTGGTTACTTAAATCAACAGTCTTATCGATATCCGTCAAATCAGGAATATTTTCCTCTATTGATTCTATTAACCCATCTTTAAGGAGGATGTGTGCCTTACGATCGATTTTTTCTGAAGGGTGTATTATGTGACAATTTTTAAGCAGTAATTTCATTTCTTTAATCTTAGTTTTGAGTTCCTAATAAATACAATACCGCCATTCGAACAGCAACACCATTAGTAACTTGCTGAAGAATTATCTGAAATTCTCCATCGGCAACTTCTGATGAAAGTTCGACACCTCTGTTAATAGGACCGGGATGGAGAATAACAATATCTTTTTTATTTTTTTCGAGGCGTGCTCTGTTTATACCAAATCTTGCCTGATATTCCCGCACAGAAGGGAAATACTCTCTTGCTTTTCGCTCCAGTTGAATTCGCAGTACATTAAGTACATCATTTTCCTGTATTGCCTCATCAATATTATGGATAACTTTCACTCCGAGCTCGCTGAGATAACGGGGAATCATAGTAGAAGGACCACATACTGAAACATCAGCACCCATAGTTTTTAATCCAAAAATATTTGAAAGTGCCACTCTGCTATGGGCAATATCGCCTACAATGCAAACTTTCAAACCGGCAAACCTTCCAAGTTTTTCTCGTATTGAATACATATCTAAGAGTGCCTGTGTAGGGTGTTCATGTATGCCATCACCGGCATTGATAATTTTTGATGTCCCTATTTTAGTTAAGAATAATGGCACTCCGGCAGCGGCATGACGGACAACTATCATGTCCACTTTCATTGCTTCAATATTCTTTACTGTGTCCTTAAGGGATTCTCCTTTACTCACGCTACTCGTAGATACAGAAAAATTAATGCTATCGGCGCTGAGTCTTTTTTGAGCGAGTTCAAAAGAAATTCTGGTACGCGTAGAGTTTTCATAAAACAGGTTGACGACAGTCTTCCCTTGAAGTGTGGGAACCTTTTTTATCGGCCTCTCCAATACTTCTTTAAATATGTTGGAAGTATCTAAAATAAGGGTAATATCTTCTTTCGAAACTCCCTCAAGGCCAAGCAGATGTTTAATAGCTAATGACATTTGTTAATGATTAATTTGTTCAACAAGGTTAATACAATCCTCACCATCAATTTCTTTCATGTGAACCTTCACCTCTTCATTAATTGATGTGGGAATATTTTTTCCGACATAATCGGCAGTGATGGGTAACTCTTTATGTCCACGGTCAACCAGGACGCAAAGTTGTACTGTGGCCGGTCTTCCGAATTCCATAATTGCACAAAGCGCTGCGCGCACAGTTCTTCCGGTGTAAAGAACATCATCGACAAGAATAATATTCTTTTCAGAAATATCGAAAGTAATATCTGAAACAGAAACCTGAGGTTGCTTCAAACGCATTCGGAAATCATCACGGTATAAGGTGACATCTAATATCCCAAGTGGTATATTAGTCTTAGCCATTTTTTCTATCTGAGCATGTAACCTTCTGGCAATAAATTCTCCTCGTGTTCTCATACCCAGAATAGCAAGGTTACTCGTTCCTTTATTCCTTTCAATGATTTCGTGAGCAATCCGTGTTATTATTCTGTTAAAATCTGTTTCGTCTATAAGCTGTGCTTTTATTTTCTGTTCCATTGTGCGGTCATGTTTAGTACAATAAATTATCCACGAGTGAAAAATACGATTTTCCAGATAAAATCGAACCCGAAAAACTATCTGATTTTAGTTTATCGATAAAAGGTTTTTACCGGAATTATAAAATTTTAATAAAGTGAAGGCGTGGATGCAAATAATGAATGAAGAGCATTAGTGTGAGAAAGAAAAAATTTTTTCTTTGATCAGTAATTCCCCGGGCAATATTTAATAAATTCTATTGATCTTGAAAGGAATTGAAAAGGTTCTCCTGAAATTTTGGTGGCAGTCAGGCATAAAGGTTAAAGAGGCGAAAGAAGAACATATTTTTATTATTGACACCTCTGCTT
>CAYTLQ010000038.1:0-7005 GCA_964438715.1 uncultured Ignavibacteriaceae bacterium | reverse complement strand
CCTGTACCCCAATCATTAGTAACTTATGCTTACTATTCCAGGGAGCAATTGAGTACTCCGTAGTTATTGAAAAAGGGCAAATTATCTTCGGGTTGAGGGTAATTATAAGTAAAGAAGTTTACCATTTCTTCAGTCCTTATTGCGTCTTTAGGCGGAAGCGATCCACCTTCAAGATATCTTCGGACATTTGTATAAGATGCGGCATCCACATCAATAGAAAAAGTAGAGAGCGGGTCGGTTTTTACAAGTTTGTAATCATTATCATATATTCTGGTGTATTCTTCTGTTGTAAACCCATCTTTATAATATCCCGAACTTTGTGCCTCTCCGCTTCTGCTGAACGCCATATTCATCTTATTATCCTCTATCAGAGGATTTAAAGTTTCGGCTTCCGGTTTCTTCAACTGTTTTGAAGACTTTACCATACTGAATGATTTATTCAGCATTCCAGAAGTGATAACAATACCTTCGTATTTAAGAGTTTTGTAACCTTTGCAGGAAATTTCTAAATCGTATGTCCCGTCCGGGAGATTGGCAAAGTAAAATTCTCCCGATAAATCAGTAACGGCTTTTTGTCCTAAAGCAGGAATAGAAACTATTGCTCCGCTTATACCTTTTCCGGAGTCCTTATCGATTACCTTCCCCTTGAATCCGCCTGTTAAGAAAGCAGCCGGCACCAGCATTAAAATGATCAGTAAAAACATCATCAACATTGACTGTTTCATATCCATCCATCCTTTCCTCGGCATAGTATTCAATTAGTGCTTGTTAAGAGAATCATCCAACTTTTTCCGGTGCCGGCAATTGGTATTTCCGGGCAGGGACAATAGTTGCTTTCTTAGCTGTTATACTATACTAAGTTTCAAATGTTCCCGATATCTTAAATTTTTTTCATAGGCATTTTCTATTCTTAATCGGAGGAAATTCACCTAAATTCCGACATTATTTATTCTCCACAATTTACCTTGATAATACAGGCAGAGGGTCGTAACTTTTCGTTCTATTAGTGGAGCTTTAAAAAAATTGCAGATCATAACCGAAAAAATTACGGTTTCTACCAAAGGTAACACCGATATCTGTGACATTACCGGACAGGTGGAGAATCAATTGAAAAAATCCGGATTACAGGAAGGTTCAGCGCTTTTGTTTATCGCCGGTGCTACCGCCGGTATTACAACAATTGAGTATGAACCCGGGCTGATTTCAGACTATCCTGCTTTTTTTGAGAGAATTGCTCCTGAAGGAATACGATATAAACACGATGATACATGGCACGATGGGAATGGGCATTCTCATGTGAGAGCATCCCTGCAAGGCGCTTCTCTCACCATTCCGTTTTACAATGGAAAACTGCTTTTAGGTACCTGGCAGCAGATCGTATTAGTTGATTTTGATAACCACCCGCGCAACAGAACTGTAATAATTCAATTTACCGGAAAATAAATGAGGATCTTTTTCTTAGTATTTATTATTACCGCCGGCAATATGTTCGGTTGGGGAGAAGAAGGACACAAACTTATTGCTGAAAGGGCTTTTCTATCGCTTCCGGGGGAAATGAGTAATTTGTTAAATTGGAAATCCTATGTTGTCGCTCATTCAACCGATCCGGATACGAGAAGAGATACCACCAAAGGAGAGGCTCCCCGACATTATATAGATATTGATTTCTACAGGGAGTTTCGTACTGCTGAAATGATATATAACAGAGATTCTCTTCAGAAAATATATTCTCCTGTTGAAATTGAGAGACAAGGGATACTCCCATGGGCAATTGAGGAGTCATACAAAAATCTTGTTAACGCTCTTCGTTCGGGAGATGCTAAAACATCACAACAAATGATGGCAGATCTTGCACATTATGTTGCAGATGCACATCAGCCAATGCATACGATACTCAATTATAATGGTCAGCTTACCGGACAAAAAGGCATCCATGCACGATATGAGTCGATAATGGTTGAGAAATATTTTTCATTTATTTCAAGCAGTGTTATTGCAGGGCAAATTGTGCCAATGAATGATTGTTTATCATTTTCTTCGAAATTTATCGAATCAACTCATTTTCTCTATCCGGTAATATTTGAAGCAGATAAAATTGCTTACAATGAAAGCGGGAAAGAGTACAATGAGACATACTATAAAATACTCTGGTTTTACACAAAAAATATAACTATTATGCTTCTGAACAATGCAGTAAGTTCATTAGCTTCGTTATACTTATCAGCCTGGCAGGAGGCTGGCAAGCCCGATATTTCAAAATTTTCCGGCTTGCAGTCCCATTAAGAATTTACAAATAAAGGATACTACGAATGGTTTACAAACGATTTCACATATTTCTCTTACTCATACTTACAGCATTAACAACACGGGCACAAATTACCTGGACGCCATACTTTGTAACATCCTCCGATTCTGTCACCGTCACTTTCAACGCTACACTTGGTAATGGAGGCCTTGCCGGATATACCGGAGATGTATATGCGCACACAGGAGTGATTACGAATCTAAGCACAAGCAGTTCAGATTGGAAATATGTAAAAACCAATTGGGGAGTAAATACACCGGAAACAAAACTTACACGAATTGGTACAGACCTTTATCAGTTTAAAATTAAACCTTCAGTAAGAAGTTTTTATGGTGTTCCTGGTAATGAACAGATACTAAAAATCGCTTTCGTATTTCGCAGTTCTGCCGCACCATATAAGGAAGGAAAAACCGCTGAAGGCGGTGATATTTTTCTCACACTTTCTAATTCGGGTCTTAATGTAGCAGTTACATTACCTAATGAACTGCCCTACATTATGACTACTTCGCAGTCCGTTCAAATAGAGGCTCAATCTGCTTTTTCCACCTCTCTTCAATTGTATGTAGATGGTGTTCTTGTCGGTAATTCCTCTTCAACTTCACTCTCATATAATTATACCCCAACATCTACAGGGAGAAAGTGGATTAAAGCCGTTGCCGGGAACGGAACCACCACTAAAGCTGATTCAATTTACATTACTGTAAGACCTCCTGCTCCTGTTCAGGCGCTTCCGGCAAATATAATTGATGGCATTAATTATAATAATGTTACTTCGGTTACCTTGTCTCTCTACGCACCCGGAAAAGAATTCATCTATGTTATTGGCGACTTTAACAATTGGGAAATTGATCCGGCCTACTATATGTATAAGACACCTGACGGAAACAGATGGTGGCTCACTATAAACAATCTTTCACCCGGAACTGAGTATGGTTTTCAGTATTATGTTGACGGCACTTTACGAGTAACTGATCCGTATGTGGAAAAAGTACTCGATCCATGGAATGACAAATATATTAACAGCGCTACATACCCAAATTTAAAGCCGTATCCAACTACAAAAACCAGTCAGATTGTTGGCGTATTACAAACAGGACAGTCTTCATATAACTGGCAGGCAACGGGTTATGTAAGACCACCGAAAGAAAAACTTGTTATTTACGAAATACTGCTGAGAGATTTTTCTACCTCACATCTGTACAAATTTGTGAGCGATACTTTGAAATATCTCAAATCATTAGGTATTAATGCAATTCAACTTATGCCTGTCATGGAATTTGACGGTAATGAAAGTTGGGGCTACAATCCATCATTTTTCTTTGCCCCCGATAAATATTACGGTACAAAAAATGATCTTAAAGCTTTAATAGATAAATGTCACATGAATGGCATAGCGGTAATACTTGATATTGTATTAAACCACACTACGGGCAATAGTCCGCTCGCACGCTTATACTGGGATGCTGCAAATAACCGGCCTGCATCAAATAACCCGTGGCTCAATATTTCTGCCCCGCATCCGTATAGCGTATTCAATGACTTCAATCATGAATCGCAGGCTACCAAAGATTTTGTTGACAGGGTGACAAAATTTTGGTTAACAGAGTATAAAATCGATGGTTACCGATTCGACCTTAGTAAGGGCTTTACTAATTTCTACAGTGGGGGTAATGTGGGCCTCTGGGGACAGTATGATCAGTCTCGCATTAATATATTAAAACGAATGTGTGATAAAATCTGGCAGGTTGACCCCACTGCTTACTGCATTATGGAACATTTTGCCGATAACAGTGAAGAAACTGTGCTTGCTAATTATGGAATGATGTTATGGGGTAAAATGAATAGCCAGTACAGCGAGGCGGCAATGGGATGGCATGATAATAATAAATCGGACTTTTCATGGATTTCCTATAAAAACCGTGGATGGCAGTATCCTCATGTTATTGGTTATATGGAAAGCCACGATGAAGAGCGATTAATGTATAAAAATCTTCAGTATGGCAATTCCTATGGATCATACAATATTAAAAACATGAATATTGCTCTCAACAGAATGAAGCTTGCCGCAGCGTTTTTCCTTACTGTTCCGGGCCCCAAAATGATATGGCAGTTTGGTGAGCTTGGCTACGATTACAGCATCAACTACCCTTGCATGACTGAGGCTTGCCGCCTTAGTAATAAACCTCCCCGTTGGGACTATTTCAGCGATTTACGCCGTCAGAAACTTTATAAGGTTTTTGCCGCTCTAAATAACCTTAAACAAAATTATCCGGCATTCAGTACTGATAATTTCCAAATTTATGCAAGTGGTTCCACTAAACGAATTGTCCTAACGCATTCTTCTATGAATGTAATAATTATTGGCAACTTTGATGTTGTTACACAGAATATAAATCCGGGATTTCATTCAACGGGCACCTGGTACGATTTCTTTGCCGGTGATAGTATATCCGTCTCAAACACTACTGCTCCTGTTACCCTTAATGCAGGAGAATTTAAAATTTATACCAGCGTAAAATTACCAGCCCCGGAACCGGACATTCTCAGCAATACCGAGGGTGAAATCATTACATCGGAATTGCCTGAAGAATACGAGCTGTTGCAAAATTACCCAAATCCGTTCAACCCTGTTACAACAATCGAGTACACTATCCCGCAGTCTGAATCGGCAGGAATTACAACATTGAAAGTTTACGACCTGATTGGCAGAGAGGTTGCAACTCTGGTAAATGAATATAAACCGGCAGGTATGCATAGTGTAATTTTTGATGCCTCCGGTTTACCAAGTGGAATTTATATTTACAGAATCAAATCGGGAAATTATTCAATGTCGCGCAAGCTGACCTTATTGAAATAATAAACTGAAAGTACTTTTCACAGCCGCCCCTGTATTAAACACTTTGGCGGCATTTTTATTTAATTCGGGATTAATTTTTATAGGTATAGGCATTAATTAATGTTTCTAAAAAGATCATAAACTATACTTATCAGGCAAAAAAAAAGCCGGCACGAAGCCGGCTTTCATATTTATTGCAAACATCTTATTTCTTCACTTTAAAGTCAACACGACGATTAAGAGCTCTGCCATCTTCGGAATTATTATCTGCAACCGGCATTGAAGAGCCATGGGAATAAACACTAAGACGGGAGGCACTTACTCCTTTGGATACCAGATAATTTTTTACATTTTCAGCTCGTTTACTCGATAATATTTTGTTTGCCTGTTCAGATCCAGAGCTATCGGTATGACCATGAATCTCTAGTTGAATTTCCGGATTTGATAAAAGTGTCATAGCAACTTGCGCAAGAATCGGATAGTTATCCTGCAGTATTGAAGCATCATTTATATTGAAGTTTATGCCAACAAACGCAATTTCGCCGGCGCGTGAATCATAAGTATATGGTGTTTTATCACCGGAAGATTTTTGCATCTCACCGATTTTACGGTTAAATATTTCTTCTATTCTGGCATAATCTATCTGAGCAGGTGCTGATTTTGCATCATCAATCATTTTTTGGATTCTGTCATAATCAACATCCACACTGCTGTTATTAATTACTGTGGTGCCCGAGCTCATACCTTCAGGAAGGTAATCACATATTTTCGATGGCTCACCCCGCTCCCAGTAATAATTAGCGCCAACCATCAAAGCAATGTAGGTATCAAGCACTCCGCCGAAGAATCCACCATTTGCTCCTTTTATTCCATCATGTCCATCGGTAGAAAGGTTATACTGTCCAAATTCACCGCGCAGATCCCATTCATCACTAATCCGGTATAACGATCCCAAAATAAAGTTGGCCGATATTTCGCCAAAAACATTTTTATCCTTCTCACCGGGAACCCCTTTCAAGGTATAATATGTCAGGCCAAAACCCATGCCAAAATACATTTTAAATGGGCCACAAGGCTCAAATTTATATGTATAACCTAAATCGAGACTGAAAGTATTGTTAGTAATGTCAGTACCGCTTGCATCGAATGAAAGAAACGAAAGCCCTCCCCGCATTGAATGTTTTTCTGTGAGATCTCTTTGTACGAACACATGACCGCCAAAATTAAAGAATTCTGCTGAGGCATCACTCATCCACCTCGGCGAGGTTATTCCAAACCCCAGAGACCACCCATCCGTAAATGTACTGTATTGTGCCATAACCAACTGACTAAGAAGCAGCACCCCAACGAGTACGAATTTTTTTTTCATTGCCTTTCTCCTTTAATTCATTTTAGTTCATCCTATTTTATAGCTTTACCAATAAACTATAAAACTTTTTCCTTCTGAACAGCAAAATAACAAGAAAAAAAAATCTCTAAAACCAGATTATAATTTTTCACGATTTTTAATTTTTTTCCCCATCATTCGCTACAGAATATACATTCAGGATGCCAAAGTAATAATTTTTAATGAATTTCAGATTGCGAAAAAACACAAAAATTATTCTGGCTATAAGTTTACAAAAAAATAATACCAGATTTACTCCCGTTAGAAAATGTGTTTGTTTATTATATTTTCAAAGTATTTTAAGAAAATCTTACTATTGACGAAAAAGAGAGTTTTACTCTTTCTGGCGAAAAACAATTTTAGCGAATCCGAGTTTTCTATTTTCACCGCAACTCTGAAACAAATAAAAATACCATTTTCTATTGTTTCGGATTCGGAAAACTGGTGTACAGGAGATTGCAGAGCAAAGGTTTTTCC
>CAYTLQ010000037.1:0-10013 GCA_964438715.1 uncultured Ignavibacteriaceae bacterium | reverse complement strand
CGGGTGGCTTTTTTTTTGCCCGAAATTAAAGAAAGAGTAAAGTGACAAAAAAGAAAAAAGCAGAATTATATCTTGAAGACGGAACAGTGGTCAGCGGCTTCAGTTTTGGCGCTCCGGTTTCAACAGCGGGAGAAGTGGTTTTTAATACCGGTATGGTTGGTTATCCGGAAACAATGACCGACCCCTCGTACTGTGGACAAATTTTGGTAATGACCTACCCTCTGATCGGTAATTATGGTGTGCCGGGAGACGATTTAGAGAATGGATTACTGCAGTACTTTGAATCGGACAGGATACAGGTTAAAGGGATAGTAATTTCCGATTATGCCTTTCACCACTCCCATTGGTCGGCAAAAAAATCTCTTGATGAATGGATGAGAGAACAGAATATACCCGGTCTTTATGGAGTAGATACCAGAATGTTAACGAGGCGAATCAGGGAGCATGGTTCAATGCCCGGTTGCCTTTTAATTGAAGGGGACACTGAAAAAAAATTCTATGACCCTAATAAGACCGATTTGGTGAAGCAGGTAACAGTTGAATCGCCGATTGAATACAAGAAAGGGAGTAAAAAAATAATTCTCGTAGATTGCGGCGCAAAGAATAACATCATACAGGCTTTTCTGCGCAGAAATATTACCGTCAAGCGGGTCCCCTACGACTACAATTTTTCTGAAGAAGAGTGTAATGGAATAGTTCTTTCAAATGGACCCGGCGACCCAAAAATGTGTGTAACTACTATTAAAAATGCTCAACAGATAATGGAAAAAGGTATTCCGGTTTTGGGAATATGCCTCGGTTGTCAAATACTGGGACTAGCCGCCGGTGCAGATACATACAAATTA
The DNA here is from genome assembly GCA_964438715.1 of uncultured Ignavibacteriaceae bacterium. Taxonomy (GTDB): domain Bacteria; phylum Bacteroidota; class Ignavibacteria; order Ignavibacteriales; family Ignavibacteriaceae; genus CAYTLQ01. Next base: position 9,168 of record CAYTLQ010000037.1, on the reverse strand, counting down.
AAATATGGTCACAGGAGCCATAATCAGCCTGTGAATGAAGCAGGAACAAAACGCACTTACATAACTTCACAAAACCATGGTTATGCAATAAATTCCGATACACTCTCTGAAGACTGGCGGGAGTGGTTTACGAATGATAATGATGGAACTAATGAAGGAATTATCCATATAGCAAAACCATTTTTTGGCGCACAGTTTCATCCGGAAGCCTCTCCTGGACCTGATGACACTGAATTTATATTTGACATGTTTGTGAGGGCGTTATGATAAAAAAAGGAAAACCGAAAAAAGTACTTATTCTTGGTTCCGGTGCTTTACAGATAGGGCAGGCGGGGGAATTTGATTACTCCGGTAGCCAGGCTATCAAAGCACTGAAGGAAGACGATATTGAGACAATACTTATTAATCCAAATATTGCCACAATACAAACCTCAGAACACCTGGCTGACAGGGTGTACTTTGTTCCCGTGCGCACTGAGTTTGTTGAGAGGGTGATTGAAAAAGAGAAACCCGACAGCATACTACTTGGAGTCGGTGGACAAACAGCACTTAATACCGGTGTTGACTTATATGATAAGGGAATACTTAAAAAGCACAATGTAAAAGTACTTGGTACACAGGTAGAAGCGATTAAAGCTACAGAAGACAGGCAGATCTTTGCTCAAAAAGTTACTGAGATAGGTCTTAAAGTTGCCAGAAGCAAGACTGTCAGTAATGTGGAAGAGGCAATTCAGGCGGCGAATGAAATCGGATTCCCGGTAATGGTACGAATTGCCTATGCCCTCGGAGGTTTGGGTTCAGGAATTGTGAATAATGAGAAGGAACTGACAGAAAAAGCAGAACGGGCATTTGCATTTACCGGACAGATTCTCATTGAAGAGTCGCTTTACGGGTGGAAAGAAGTTGAGTATGAAATAGTTAGGGATTCTTACAATAACTGCATTACTATCTGCTCAATGGAAAATGTTGACCCAATGGGCATACATACCGGCGATAGTGTTGTAGTTGCGCCTGTACAGACCTTGAGCGCACGGGAGAACTTTAAACTTCGTTCAATTGGAATAAAACTTATACGGCATCTCGGTATTGTCGGCGAGTGTAATATACAATATGCTTTAGATCCGCATTCAGAAGATTACCGTATTATTGAGGTGAATGCGCGGTTAAGTCGTAGTTCTGCTCTCGCAAGCAAAGCGACAGGATATCCCTTGGCATTTGTTGCGACAAAACTTTCTATTGGCTATCAACTGAACGAAATTGTTAATGCCATAACGCAGGAAACTTCCTCATGCTTTGAGCCGGCGCTCGATTATATTGTATTAAAGTTCCCCCGTTGGGATCTCCAGAAATTTAAACTCGTGAGCACACACCTTGGTTCGGAAATGAAATCTGTTGGCGAAGTGATGGCAATCGGGCGGAGTTTTGAAGAAGTATTGCAAAAAGCTATACGAATGCTCGATATTGGAATGAACGGTTTTGTCGGAAATGGTGAAAATTTCGCTGATCCGTTGAACGAAATCGAATTTGCAACTGATCGCAGAATGTTTGCTCTTTCTGAAGCGATACAAAAAGGTGTAAGTATTGATGAAATACATCGCCTGTCAAAAATCGATAAGTTCTTTCTTTATAAAATGAAGAATATCGTTGATGTACAAAATGAGTTAGTACAGCAACGAAATAATCTTTCTGCCGAGATTTTACTTAAGGCAAAACAAACAGGATTTTCCGATAAACAAATTGGTCTGTTAACTGAACAAAACGAATTTGAAATACGCAGACTTCGCAAAGAAAAGGGAATAACCCCATCAATTAAACAGATTGATACTCTCGCCGCAGAGTATCCTGCACAAACGAATTATCTTTATCTTACTTATAACGGCTCCGAGGATGACATCACACCCGGAGAAAGTAACCAGGTGGTTGTGTTAGGCGGTGGCGCTTATCGCATCGGAAGTTCGGTGGAATTCGATTGGTGCTGTGTTAATGCGGTAATGACCCTCGAAAAACTCCATTATAAAACAATTATGATTAATTATAATCCGGAGACTGTCAGTACTGACCATGATATATGTGATAAGCTGTACTTCGAGGAAATGAGTCTTGAGAAAATACTTGACATATATGAAAAAGAAAATCCTCGCGGAGTTATCGTCTCGATGGGTGGTCAGATTCCGAATAATCTTGCTCTGAAATTAATGAATGCCGGGGTCAATATTATCGGAACATCACCCAAACAGATCGATAATGCAGAAAACCGCCATAAGTTTTCGGAAATTCTTGATAAACTGGAAATTGACCAGCCTGAGTGGAATGAATTAACAAGTCTTTCCGAAGCGAAATTGTTTGCATCCAGGGTCGGATATCCTGTACTAATTCGTCCAAGTTATGTTCTTAGCGGTGCGGCTATGAGTATAGTGCTTTCAGAGGAGGAACTAGAAGAATATCTGAAAAAGGCCTCTGATATTAGTCAGGAACATCCCGTAGTGATAAGTAAATTCATAACTGATGCACGAGAAATTGAGGTAGATGCAGTAGCCGATAATGGAAAATTATTTTGTTATGCCATCTCGGAACATGTTGAAAATGCCGGAGTACATTCCGGCGATGCAACAATCGTACTTCCACCGCAGAGAACATATCTCGAAACGATGCGAAGGGTAAAAATAATAACGAAAGAAATTGCTCAGGCATTGGAGATTACCGGACCATTCAATATTCAGTTTATTGCAAAAGACAATGATGTGAAAGTAATAGAATGCAACCTTCGTGCTTCACGAAGTTTTCCTTTTGTCTCGAAAGTATTAAAGCATAATTTTATTGAAATTGCTACAAAACTGATGATGGGACAACATGTTCCAAATATTGACAGGTCATCGTTTGACTTAGATTATGTCGGGGTGAAGGCATCCCAATTTTCTTTTACCCGACTAAAAGGATCTGACCCGGTTATTGGAGTCGAAATGTCCTCCACCGGTGAGGTTGCTTGTATAGGTGATGATTTTAATGAAGCATTTTTGAAAAGTCTTCTCTCCACTGGATTTAAACTCCCTGAGAAAGCCATACTTCTTTCTACCGGTAATTTAAAAGAAAAAGCAGAGTTTATTGAGGAATTACAATCTCTCTCAAAACTTGGTTATGTTTTTTATGGTACCAAAGGAACTGCCGATTTTTATGCAAACAGCGGAATTAAGGTTACCGAATTGAAAAGACCGTATGATAATGAGGAACCCGCTATCCTTACATATATGGCAGAGGGTAAGATTGATCTTGTAATAAACATTCCGAAAGGCTCCGGGAAGGAAGAACTCGATAGTGATTATCTGATTCGCAGAAGAGCCATTGATTTAAATATACCGCTCATTACAAATATTCAGTTTGCGAAACGATTTGTAAAAGCATTCCGTAGATTGAAGATGAGTGATTTGTCAATTAAATCGTGGGATGAGTACGCGTAAACGAATTATCTGAGATTCAGAGCCGGATATTTCGGGGGAGTCACAAATCCTTTGAGAATAAAGAAAAACCCTGAAGAGAACGATTGCAATTGCAGTTCATTTTTCTTCAGGGTTAATAATGTAAATACCTAAGTCAGGTGATTCTTTTTATTTCATCAGGAGCATCTTTTTATTTCATCAGGAGCATCTTTTTACTTTCACGATATTTACCTGCCTGAATAGAGTATATGTATGTTCCACTTGAGACAGGATTACCATTATCATCTTTTCCATTCCACCGCACCGTATAAGTACCGGGAGCCTGATAATTATTCACAAGTTCCGCAACCTGCCTGCCTTGTATATCATAAATGATAATTTTTACATTTTCTCCGTTAGGGAGAGCATACCTGAATGTTGTTGAAGGATTAAAAGGATTCGGGTAATTGGCAGAAAGAGAAAACTTCTCCGGTATAGCTGTTTCAATAGTTACATCGGTTGTACCGGTCTGAATAGTGGCTCTCATAAAATAAGTACCGCTCCAGGCTGACCAACTGTTTCCATCATAATCCCACGCTCTGCCGTTATTAGCCGGGTCAGCACCGAACATCGGGCGGTTAAAACCGTCATATTTTAAGCCTACATAGAAATCATCATTAACGGTGATGGTATAAGGTGTAAGGTCAATATCATTCCAGCCGGGGACATTAGAGGCTGTGGTATTAGGAAGCGTAACAAATGGATTACCCGGTGTGCCGGATGAATTTTGTAATATAATGGGAATAAAACTTGCAGTACCCTGACTGACAGCAGTAAAATAAATACTCATTGAAATGACCTGAGCGCTACTGACTGTAGGAGTAATTCTGTTTGCCGACCCTTGTCCCGCGCCCGGCCAATAATACCCATTTGTAGGTGTTCCGTCGTCGTACCCTATTACCTGAATATTGCCGCCACCGCCGCCTCCGGAAAGCACTGCCGAAAACATTCCGCGTCCGTGTGTAGAAACAAAGAGAGTATTATCGGAACTCCTGTAATCAAAATCGGCGATTGCAACATTAGGTATTCCATTATTTTCCTGAACCCATGTTCCACCATTGTCAGAACTTGAGAAAACACCCAAATCGGTACCGACATAAATATTTTGTTCATTACCCGGATTAATAAAAATACAGTTCACAGGAATATTGGGAAGGTTAGAAGTAATGTTTGACCAAGTTGAGCCATAATTTGTCGTGCGATATACTTTTTGTCCCGATAAAAATCCCGAAAATGTTACATAAGCAGTAGCAGGATCGGTAGGTTTAACAGCAATACGAGTTAAGGTAGCTGTTGGAAGACCTGTGAATCGTGCGTTCCAGGCAGTACCGCCGTTAGTTGTTACATGAAGCCTTCCATTGGTTGTACCGGCATAGATAACATTAGAATTTCCCTTTGCAACAGCAATTGCCGATATAGTGTTACCTGATGTACCGGATCCGTCGCCGGTTAAATCACTGCTGATTGCTGACCAGCTCACAGCTTTATTTGTAGTACGCCAGATTCGGTATGTACCGCCGAGAAGAGTACTTGAATTATTAGGATCCATAATAAATGGCGTAATAAACTGTGTCCTGTCGGTCGTGCCATCGTAAAGATTCGGACCGGTTGGTATTCCGTTCATAGCCTTAAAAAAGCTTGCGCCGCCATCGGTAGATTTGAAGAAGCAGAAGTTCACATACTCTACATAGACATTATTTGGTGTTGAAAAATCAACCTCGGTTGCACCGCCATCACCGCCAAAAATTTCAAACCAGGAAGAACTTCCGGTAGTTTTAATAGTACCGTTATCCTGACAACCGCCGTAATATGATGATGTTGAAGGATGCACTGCACCATAATAGAATTGTGTTATTGCAAGACCATTGTTAAGCGAGGTCCAGGAGGATCCTCCATTGGATGATTTGTAAATACCACCATCGTTGCCAACGAAAAAAGTATTTGTATTATTCGGATGAAAGGCAACAGCGTGCATATCGGCATGCATATAAGGTGGAGCGCCTGATTCCTGATACCAATTGGATAACTGCGTCCAGTTGTTGCCGCCATTGGTTGATTTCCAGAAATCAATACCACCGGCATATACAATGTTCGGGTTCGATGGGTCAACAGCGAGAATATTATCGTACCAGGCTTGCTGACCGGTATAGGTATCAGCGCCGGAATAACTTGGGCCCGGAACAGTTATTGAGAACCAGTTTGCACCGCCATCGGTTGTTTTTGCCATTATTCCTGTTCCATAGGTGGAAAGATCCATTAGTGAGGCATAAGCAACTGCCGGGTTAGATGCTGAAACAGCAACTTCCATACGACCGTGACCACTCTGGCTTAGGCTTTGCGTAAAGGTTGTTCCGCCATTTGTTGAAACATAAAGAGCTGATGTTGAAAATAAACCGAATGCGGCATAAATTGTTGTCGGACTAGATTGAGCAATTTCGAGATCTGTACAATCTACATCACTACCTCCTGTACCGGTTAGAACGCCACTGAAAGAACTTCCACCATTTGTTGATTTGAAAAGCCCTTTTCTTGTAGCTGCCCATAAGGTATTTGTAGAGGCGTCGAAGGCAAGTCTATTAACATAATAAAAGTTAGAATTTATTGTGGATGACAGTTGAGTCCATGTACTGCCGCCATTAGTTGTTTTGAAGATACCTGCACCTCGTAAAGCATCAAGGTTAAAATATCCTTCACCGGTGCCTGCATAAATAATATTCGAATTGGTGGGATCCATAACCATAGAACAAACAGCAAGGTTTTCCATGTTATCTTTCAGTGCAGTCCATGAAGTACCGCCATTAGTTGATTTCCAGACGCCGCCGGCAACTGCGCCGATATAAATTATGTTGGGATTATTCGGATCAACAAGAATACTGCGGATCCGACCGCCAATATTTCCGGGTCCAAGCGGTGTAAAGCTGAGAGCATCAGTAGAAATATTTTTTTTGTTTTGTTTGGTAATATGTTCGAGCGCTGTTTCCCGCCACCCTTCGGGAATGTACCCAAGCGGGTAAGCTCTCTGCTCATAATACCATTTCATCGCCTCCCCCGGAAAACCAGGCCTTGGCTGACTCTGTTGCTTTTTATATTCTTTAAGAGATTTTATCAGATAGTCGGATGTGTAAACTTTCTGAGAATTATCTTCACTTATATTGAGGAAAAAATATCCTGCACAAAATGAGAGTAAAGCAAAAAATATCTGTAACTTTTTCATCATACATTCCTAATTATTATTATAATCTTCAATAAACCAGCCTTTATTCGATTCGAAATACAAGGTTAATGATACGGATGCTCCGTTCTGTAATGTACCAAGTTTTTCGAGACGGGTATTTCGTTCATTTGGTTCCTTCTGTCCATCATTTTGGTAAATAAATGCGGGCAGAGCAGTATAAATTTCACCGGGACGGGCGAGAGAGGGATAAGCATCATTTTCGGATACTGTATCAATTTTAAGTTTCAATACATATTCGCCGGAAGCAGAACTGAAGCGCTCTACTATTGTAGCGGTAACAACCGACTTATTTTTCCCGACGGTTGTAGGCGAGGAGATAACAGTTGTTGAGTTTCCTGATGTGGTCTTTTGGCAGGAGGCAGATGAACAACACCCGGCAATAATTATACTTAATCCTAAAAACAAAAATAACACACGCTTCATGGCATCCTTTACAGAGGGTTTAATGTGAAAAGAAAAATACTAAAATTACCGATGAAATAATATAACGGAAAACACCCGGTAAGAACTTAAAATAACTACTGCCCTCAAAACAATTAAATTATTCCACTTCCAAGAAGAATTGCGAAGGTAAACAAGAATGACGCAACAGCTTTCTGAAAAAAATCCAATGTCATTTTCTTTAATAGTTTGTTCCCCATGTATGCACCGGTAAATGCTGAAAGTGTTGCCGGCAGGATAATCATAATATCTTCCGGCATTAATTGGTTTCTCATCATATTGTAATATGTTGCCAGACGGGCTGTATCTACCATGCAGGCAATAACAACACCACTGGCAATAAATTCCGTTTTGTTTAAGCCAGCTTTGGAAAGAAATGCAGTCCGAAGCGCACCCTGATTACCGCTAAGTCCGCCAAAAAAACCGCTGATAATTCCACCGGTAAAAAGGTGGCGTCCCTTTAACTGCAAGAAATCTGAATCGGGAGAAATCTCGATGAAGACAAAAATGATAATAATCAGTGCAATAACAAGTTTTACTACTTCAATAAAAAAAGTGTGACCTGCCAGTGTGTAGGATGCCAGAACAGGAATTTTTGCAAGATAGCCAAGCAAAAAAGCGCCTGCAAAAGATGCGAAAAAAGACGGGATGCCAAACGAAAGGATAATATCTTTACGGAAATTTTTTCCGATAATAATAAGTTTGAATATATTGTTGAGGAAATGAACAACCGCCGAAAGTGCAACAGCAAGTTCAATAGGAAAGAATAATCCAAAGGCAGGTACAAGTATGGTTCCTAATCCAAATCCCGAGAAGAATGTTAATCCGGATGCGAGGAGAGAAACAATACAGATTACCAATATTTCCATTTATGTTATCGTGAAATGAATATTCTGAAATATTTAATGAGTGAGTTACATCCGTGGTTATAAAAAAGCCCTGATAGAATTTGGATAACCGAATTCAAAACAGGGCGCAGATAAAATTCGTTGAATCAGAACTTAAATTCTTTAATTATCCTGTTGATCTCTTCCTCACTTATTCCTGAACCATAAATCGTATCGCGTTTTTTTTCAGGTTTACCTGAAGTAACATAACTTTGCTGTAGTGGAAGATTTCCCGCCCTGGCCCTAAGACGCTCTTCGATATCTTTAAGAAAACTTCCGCCGGTTTGTTGTTCAATAACTGTTGCTACGGTACTTCCGCTGTTGATGGGATTAGTTTCAAATGCAAGAAATTTAATATTCATAAGATGTTTTGCTGATACATTTTCTGAAACGATAGAGCCGCCCCATGTACCGGGTCCTAAAGTTAGAGATGGTGTAAGGGCAGTAGTATAACCGACTGCACCAACAGATGAAACCGTATTTACCAGAATGCGAAACGCCGGCTTCTCCAAAGCAAATTTCATTATTATATCCATATCATTCGAATGTATTACCATAGTATGCCCGATACCGCCGAATTGCAGAAGGTCAATACACTTATGGCATCCTTCCAGCCAACCGTCAACAGTATAGAATGCGAGAATAGGGGAAAGCTTTTCTACCGATAAAGGCTCGTGTTTTCCTACCTCGGTACATTCTGCAAGCAATACACGGGTATTTTCAGGTACGCTGAATCCGGCTTCATTTGCAATCCATACAGCAGGTTTCCCAACTATATCCGGATTGATTCTGCCATCTTTAAGAATGATTCTGCCAAGTTTTGTTTTTTCATCTTCAGAAACAAAATAGCCGCCCAGAGCTTTAGTTTCTGCAATTACCTTCTCTCGTATCGGGCGGTCAACAATCATTGCCTGCTCCGAAGAGCATAAAGTTCCGTTATCGAATGTTGTACCGTAAAGAATATCAGCAACAGCTTTACGGTAATTTGCTGACTTCTCAATAAATGCAGGGACATTGCCTGAGCCAACACCGTATGCCGGTTTTCCTGAACTATAGGCGGCTTTTACCATTGGCGTAGAGCCGGTTGCAAGAATTACCGCAATACTTTTATCGTGCATTAAAGCATTTGTTC
>CAYTLQ010000036.1:0-10671 GCA_964438715.1 uncultured Ignavibacteriaceae bacterium | reverse complement strand
GTATAGGTGTGTCATGTTTGAAATTTGTTAACGACCAGGAAATATGAATTTCGGGATTTTCACAGCAGAATAGAGTGAATTTATCATTAAGTAATTTCAATAACTTTACTGAAGCAGAATGTGGCACAATAAGCATTAAGTCATCACCACCGGCAAAAACAGTGTAAACATATTGATCACCGATTTTTTCACGAAGGCCAGAACTTTGTGATTCTGGTCTCTCCGGTTGTAAGTTGCAGAATTCGTTTTCCAGTAAACCGTTGAGGTATGTGCTGAAAAAATACCTGAGATGATTACTAAGTGTTGTGGTTCTGGATATTGATGAATACTCTTTTTGGTGGTTATTTGCCTGTAAACCGTATGCCATCAATAACCCGAGATTATCAATATCTCCCTTAAGTAATGTTAGATACTCAGCACCGGTATTTTTTGTGGACATTTCCTCAAAGTCCATTACACTATTATGTTTGTTTAATGAAGCATACGATGCGACATTAAGATAGGAAGCCTCTAAGAGCCAATTTTTCTTATCATCTTTCTCTAATAATTTTTCTAGTTCTCCGTTGAGAAGTATTTTATATTTCCACTTTTTTTCAGGGGTATTTTTAGAACCATCATCGATGGCAATTTCTGTAAGGCTTTCGTTAAGAAGAACGGTGACCATACCACGGGGAATTTTTGAACCGAGAAAATATTCAAGTTTAATTTGTTTATCAACAATTTCTACTTCATCGGAGTTGTCTTCAAGAATATCTTTCCTGTCAATGCGAATCGGTTGTCCGGAGACACTGCATTTAATTTTATCGGATTCATCACTTTTAATGTATTCAATAGTGGATTGGACAAATTTTGCCTCATCAAACTCTTTAAAGAAGTGGTTGTGGAACTGGCGATTTCTCCAGAGGAGAAGATTGTGAGATGCTTTTTCTATTATATCACCAAATGAGAGAACCTTGTTCTTTAAATCGCTAATTGTAAATTTTGCAAAGCCTACGGTAAAGCTGAGGCGGTAATTAAAGTTTTTAATTAGTAAATCATCTATCTCAGTTTTAGTTTGTTCAAGCGTTTCATGAAATTTATCAGCCGAATTAAATGGAGCCAGCATGTAAAACTTACCGCCGGCAAGCATAATGATGCTCGCTTCGGTAAGTCCGAAGTTTTTTGTGAATTTTGTTGCGATTATTCGGGAAAGGACCTGTACAAATATTGACCTTCCACGAAGAATTTTGGCCGGTTTTTTAGAGGCAATATCGAAGATATAATTTTGAATTCCCGGAATATCAGCAATAATTAAAGCCAGCTCAGCATTCTCGTCTTTTGATTGAGTGTTGTAAATAGCGTGTGCAAATGCGGCAACATCTTTCAGATGATTGAAAAGAGAAATATCTGTTTCACTGCTTCCCGTGAAATCCGGTACGCACCAGAGATATTTCTCAAAGATAATGAGGATAAGATTTACAATACCGTAGAAGTCCTCATTACTTTCATAAAGCTCAAGTACATCGGAAATATATTTTTCGAAATCTTTAAAGAAATCACTTTTACCTTGATAGCCTCTTTTGTCGTCAAGTGCATCTTTTTCAGCATCATATTGTGGAATGATGAAATTATAGTCCTCCTTGCCAAGAGGTTTCTGACCGTAATATCTTAAGTAACGCGAGGAGGGCTCATTATTATGAAGCCGTAATTTCCCGATAATCGATGCAAGATAAATATGTCCCCAAACTTTGCTTTTATCAGTTGGCTCCTCCTCACTCTCAGAACCTAAGCTGACACGCTCGCCGGCAGAAATATGGTCTGCCAGTCGGATAATATTCACAAGATTGTTGCTGGTATTTTTATGGTGATGTTTCGCAACGATTTCCTCTAATTGTGAGAATGCTTGTTCATCGCCGTCAAGAATTTTCAAAAGCGGAATTTTGTTGTTTTGCAGGAAATCTGCGCCTAATTCAGTATGAACTTTCTTTTCCATTGTACAGCGTTGTTGAAATTTGCCAATATCATGAAAAAGAGCGCCGAGGATAATTATTTTTTCTTCTTTTGTCATAAGGATTCCTTTAAAGATATATCCGTTTAGCTGTGCTTCCGTGCTTTCTAATAAACTGAAAAAAGTTAGTATTAATGTGTATTACTTCTCTTAATGTCGAATTTTCGAATTAGCCAAAAAGAATTTATAAAAATAAATTTCATTTAAAACATTTACATCTAAAACAGTAATTAAGTACATCGCTAATATCGAAAACATTCTCTAAACAATATTTTTTGGAAATATTTCCAAAATATTTTACTAAAGTATTTTCTTGTTGGTTTTTAGTGTCTGGTAGTCTCAACCTCACCAAAACCAAACCCCATAGAGTTTTTTTCCCCAAACCCACAGTTATAGCCGATTTTAATTAATTCGGTGCATCCATTTAATAAAATTGGTAATTGCATCCCGATTACTTCAATCGGGTTATCGTGCTCCTTTAGAATTGTTATTTTTTTTGTAAGCCTGATATTTTTCCGCTTTGCATAACTTATATAGTCAGAATCGAAAGTAAACTCAACACCCTTTCCCTCATATTTTTTACCTGATACTGCTTCGTATTTATTAATAAGGTTACTATTAAAAACTCTTTGCATTTCTTTCAAATTATCATCAGGTCTGTAATAATATTGCTTGAAGGCTTCTTTATCCATAATTCCTGTTGAAAGTGTCATAGGAGAAAGGAACTTAATTTTTACCGTTTCTGAAAAATCAGGTTCGGGGAGGTATTCGGCATATTGGATTGAGAAACAGGCCCTATTGTAGTAGTCTGCAATTTCTATGTCCTTTTTTGTAAATGTACCAATGAGGAAGTTTTTAATAAAATCATCAATTAATGGTGAACTAATATAAAGTTGACCCTCCGGTTCAAGAAGTTTAAGATGAGAACCAACGACAGTGCTTCGGTTAAAGCGAAGAGCAAAAGTAAATAGTTTATAAACACGGGAGTTGCTAACAAATCCTACTGAATGTAGAAATTCTGAGAATTCCGGTGAACCGAATTGGAGAAGTTTATAAATAGCGCTTGCGAGTGGATAAAAGTAATTTATGGTAAGAGTGTCAGACCCCTTTGCCTTGAGGGTAAGTATTAATCGCATAATTAATAAAATCTTTTTGGCAAAATTCTAATTTTAATTGAATAATTCAAGTACAGCGTTATAAAAAGGTAAAGATTAATAAAGTTTAATTGTGCAGTATGAACAGTACTGATAAATAGGAAAAAGAGGGAGTGCTCTAAGGATTAAGGTAGATTTTTGGGTATAGAGAGATAACAAAAATTGATTTACTTCATTAGCAACCGTTATAAATAGAGCAGAAATCAACTCTGATGGTAATAAAAAATTAACACTACAATGATTTGAAATGTTTATGAGTTGTAATTTAAAGGCATTGATGACTCGTTGGTATGAGATAACATTATTATGTTATTCTGTAATCAGTTTTGTAAAAAAGTCAATCACGATATCTTCGTTGATGCTATAATTATTTGAGGATTTTCCCCTAGTAATCTATTGAAATCCTTTCATCATGGACTTCTCCAGATTATCTGATCCTCAAATTATTTTACTATTATTCCCCTCAAAAATGGTTTTCAATTACATAATGGTTTTTTAATAAATTCCTGACAAAGTAAGTTAAACCCCTTATTGAATATTTTTTCCCCGATTACTTCCTTTTGTCTGAATTATTATTTCAAAACCACATATATATTGAACTGTTTAATAAATACAATTGGTGTGCCAGGTTATCTTTCCAAAATATTTAAATAATTCAAATAATTTATTGTTAATTATTTCATTATTGTTTCCATCTGGCAACACTTTGTAGAGTAATTGTTGAATATTTTCAATAGCTGTATTTGGATTTTTACTTATTTCTAAAGTATTTTAATTTTCTCATACTATTTTACAATTTCTGGTGTACTACCAATTTATATGTTAGTGAAGCACTTTAGAGCTAAAGCTAAGACTCTTGCCGTACAAATTGTTTTAGCAGGTATTTTAAGTATAATCCTTTGGTTATTCTTCCCTGTAAATACTTCCAAATATGTTGTTGAGGAGATTTTAAGCACCGGTTTTAATATAAACGCAGAAACTATTGTTACTGACTTTGAAGCAGATGGGTATGATGAAAGAATTAGATTGGCAAATAATAAAGACGAGAAACAATTCATAGTTATTATTTTTGACAGAACAGGTAGAGTAATAGATCAATGGAACCTGTCTGAATATATCATTCCAAATGTATCTTTCAGTGGAGACTTTAACAATGACAAGAAAAAAGAATTATATGTTTATACCAAAAATGATGACTCTTTGTTTTTATATGTTATAGATCCCAAAATTAAACCGAATTTTTTAAAGAGGCGTTTGTTTATCGCTCGTGCAGAAAACAGATATCTCAATCCTTCAAAAGAATGGGACATATACTTAAAGGGAAATGCTCTTTTTGATATAAATGGAGATGGGTGTAATGAGTTAGTATTTGATTTGAACAGTGGTTATTCACAATTCCCCAGAGCAATCTTTGCACTCGATATTAAAAATGAAAAAATAATCGCCAGCACGCCCCGATGGGGTTTATTTGTTATGAAACCTGAAGTTCTAATTACACCAGATAATGATACTCTGGTATATTGCAAAGAGTCAAGAGCTTCTTTCAATATTCATAATTCAATGAGTTTACGAGACGACAAAACCTGGTTCATAATTTTTAACAAGTATTTACAGCCCAAATCTAATCCGACTCCAATCGGTAAAGAGTTTTCCTATACTTACACATATTCCTGCTTACACAATGATTCATTGTTATTTATTACTTTAAGTATTGCATCAGGTACTTTAGAGAAGCAATCATCTGTACTTATTCTTAACACAAAAGGAGATATTATTCGAAAAGTCAACTTACCTGTTTCACAATACTCCTTATTTCAAATACCTGATTTATACCCTCAATATAATTTTCTTTGCATAGGGGATTCCCTTTTTATTATTAATTGCGATCTTTCAGTTGTGTATTATAAAAAATTACCGAAATACTTTAACGAAATTATCTGCACTTCGCGATTATTGAATAAGGGTGGGAGAGAAATTCTTTTTTTTGATGGGAGTACATATTGGGTTGCGGATTCGGCAATGGAAAATTTCACTCAAATTAACCAATATTATGACCCGAAACGATATAAGGTCTTTCCAATCTCCGGATACTATAACGGAGCAAATCTGATAATTGTAAATTCCAATAAAAAGTACTTTATGAAATATACTTATAATGCATGGTACCCTTTCAGGTTCATATATCCTATTGGACTTTATATTATTTGTTATTTTATTATTTATTCAGGTAACCTCTATATCAGGCGTAGAGTATTTTTACATCATTTTACAAATAAATTATTTCTTAATGCACAAAGGGCGATGATTCTTTTAGATCATCAGGGTCGTATTGTCAGAGAAAATGCGGCTGTCGCTGATATTTTACATTTAAACAACCCTGAGAAAAATGCACGGTATTTTAATAAGAAGTATTCTGAATTTCCTAAGCTAGTTGAAGTTTATTTAATGATGAAAATGCAAAAAAAAGATATTATCAGTGAAATGACAGTTCGGAGGACAGATGAAAAACTTTATGTGCAAATAAAAGGGTATTTGTTAGGTAACAAAAAAAATACCGAACCATTAGGTTATTTAATTGAGATTCTTGACTACACTGACTCCGGTCATAAGGAGAAAATGAAAATGTGGGCTGATACAGTTAATCGGTACGCTCATGACCTGAAAACTCCTCTTGCTTCTCTTTTCTTTATGGTTGACAATATTCAACAGAAATTATACGAATATCCTCCCGAATTACGAAATGTCCTTGAAAAAGATCTTACAGGATTTACCGGTGAGATTAAACGTCTTAAAGAAATGATAAAAAAGTTCGGGCAATTTTCTGACTTTAAGCCATTAGTCTTTAGAGAGGTAGGAGTTTCTAAAATAACTCAGGATGCGCTTGATGAATTATATGCCCTCATTACTCCCTCTATTACAATTGATGACAGGACAAAAGACTCAGATATAAGTGTTATTGGCGATTATTTGCAACTTAAACAGATAATGCAAATACTCATTAAAAATTCCATCGAGGCAATATCAGGGAAGGGACAAATATGCATCAGAGTATCTGTGGCACAAAACTTGTTAGCTAATAATAATACCTGCATAATTGAAGTATGTGATACCGGTTCCGGCATCAGTTCGTATAACAAAAGCAGATTATTTGAGCCATTTTTTACAACAAAACCGGATGGTTCGGGGTTAGGCCTTTCAATTGCAAAAAAAATTGTACTCGACCATCAAGGGCAGATTAGTTTTTATAAAGACGAGTATTTTTCAACGATTGCAAGGGTTATGTTGCCAAAAGGAAACAACGGAGTAAATAATGCAAAAAATATTACTCATTGATGATGATGAAAATTACCTGAAAAATTTACGAAATATCCTTACTCGCAGAAATATGCAGGTCTATTCAGCTTTAACATTAGATGAAGCCATTGAGTTATTGAAAGAACAGGAATTTGATTGTATAATCAGTGATGTTGTTATGCCCGGTGTTTCGGGTTTGGATTTGTTAACAGAAATGGATAAGATACACTGCTATACGCCCGTTATATTTCTCTCGGGGCAAAGCACAATTAATCATGCAGTAGAGGCAATACGAAGGGGAGCATACGATTTCCTTGAAAAACCGGTAGAAGTTGACCGTCTGCTTATAACAATTAAGAACGCGTCAGAAAAAATGAATTTGGGTAAGGAAAAACAACTTTTACTTTCCCAATTAGATACCACTTCTGTTATGATAGGCGAAAGTCCGCAATTTCTTAAGGTGCTGAACCAGATTAAGGTTTGTGCTTCATCCGATGTGAAGACACTTATTCTTGGTGAGAGTGGTGTAGGAAAAGAACTGGTTGCAAAAGCCCTACATTATCAGAGCAAACGAAATGGGAAACCATTTGTAAAAATAAATTGTGCCGCCATACCGGGGGATCTGCTTGAGAGTGAGCTTTTCGGATTTAAGAAAGGATCATACACCGGAGCTGATAGAGATTATGAGGGGAAAATTCTCAAAGCGCATGGTGGTACATTGTTTCTTGATGAGATTGGTGATTTGGATCTTAAACTGCAGGCAAAGCTACTTCGTGTATTACAGGATTTTGAGTTGGATGCTCTAGGGAGTAATAAAACCGTTAAGGTTGATGTGAGGGTAATTTGTGCGTCGAATAAAAATTTAGATGAAATGGTAATGCAAGGGAGTTTCAGGCGGGATCTGCTCCACAGAATTAATACGGTAAAAATTGTCGTGCCTCCACTTCGGGAGCGCAAAGAAGATATACCAAAACTTGCCCGTCATTTTCTTCATCACTTCGCTGAAAGTTATAACAAACGGCTGATTGATTTTTCTCCTCAGGTATTACAATTATTAATAAAACATGATTGGCCCGGAAATGTCCGTGAATTAAAGAATGTTATTGAAAATATTTCTCTCTTTTCAGAAAATTCTATAATAAATACCAGAGATATTATTACACTACTCGGGGGGCAGGAGAATAATGAGAGAGACCTTGATACTCCGGTATCGTTAATTGAGGCCCGTGAAAATTTTGAGCGTGATTTTATTACGAATTATCTTGAGAGCAATAACTGGCATTTATCATTAACTGCACAAAAATTGGGGATTGATCGATCTTCGTTATTTAAGAAAATGAAAAAACTTAAAATAAAAAAAGAAGAGTAACCGTCTTTATATTTCAATTACCAGATAACATTAATAAATTCATTGGAATAATACTTTTTGAAGAATTTTTTATCTCAGAAGAGTATTATATTAAATTATTCAATGAAAAAAGATGCCCTGCTAAATTGTCTGAGCAATCAGATCTGAATTCACCATAAAGCGGTCTATGAAACATCAATAGATTTCCACACATTATGATCATTGAACTAATAAAGTTCCTATGCCAATCCTGATTTCGGGACCGGATAGTAATCCATTAAAGGAAGATGAAAGCGTTATTGATTCGGGGCGTGGATCAGTGCTTGAAAAATAAATAAATCCAATATTTAACTTTACTAAGGTAAATAGTCGTAAAGGAGTAGAGGGGATAGCAATCATAGGTCCTGCAATGATAGAGGCAGTGCCATAAGTTCCGTTATGATCTAAGGGTGTATTTGAACTAATCCAACCAATACCAGTCTCACCGCTAAGATTCACCGCAATTCCATCTGACAAAATCATCCAACTACAAAACTGAACAGATACCTCACCGTTGGTTAATTGATAACCTTTGTTATTAAACTTTACATCGGCTTTTCCACTGCTGTATCCTACAAGATACCCCATCACAAGATCATCTTCAACCATGCCAGCAAAACCGGTGCTTATAAAATATCCGTTGAACGAGTACTTATTTTTATCAAGATTTGTAGTTTTAAACCCTCTTGTAGTAAATGAGGAGAAATTAACACCGGCTTCAATATTCCATTGAGGATACAAAACATTACAGTTAATCAGAACCAATAAAACAATTAATTTTTTCATTATCAATATGTAAAATCAGAAAAACTTATTTTGATAAAATCATTTTTTTTGTCTGCAAATATTCGCCTATTTGAAGTTTATAATAATAAACTCCACTAGGTAAATTTACTAAATCAGATGCATTAAAATCAACAGCGTGGGTACCGGCTTCCCGATAATCATTAACCAGAGTTACTACTTCATTTCCAAGAACATCATACACCTTTAAGGTAGTAAAACCACTTTTGGGTGAAGTCCATGAGATTTTTGTAACAGGATTAAATGGATTGGGGTAGTTTTGATATAAATTATAATCCAGAGCAATATCGGTTGTATTTTCAACAGAGGTAATCATTTCAGATAAAGGTCTTCTATAAACTACACCTCCGGCTCCTGCATATAAATAAGTATCGCTTGCAGAAAGTGACCAAACGAACAAGCTGGTATTAAACCCATCATTTACAGGATTCCAATTTGTTCCCTGGTTTGAAGTTAACAAAATACCTGATAACCATGTACCAACAAAAATATTTGAACCGCTTACAGCGAAGGAAGAGTGTAGTACGAATGAATTCAAACCTGAATTGACTGCCGTCCAATCAGAACCATTATTTGTTGATCTAAAAACCCCTCCACCGTTCGTTGCGGCGAATAAATTATTACCACTTATTGTAAGTGCATATATAGATCTGTTAGTAAGCCCGGAATTAACTGCTGTCCAGTTAGCTCCATTATTTGTTGAAAGAAAAACTCCATCATCAGTTCCAACAAATGTATTCGAACCATTAAACGCAATTGCTCGAACAACTTGATTTGTTAATCCGTTATTTATTAATGTCCAGCTCGAACCATTATTTGTTGACAGAAATAAACCGGGTAAACCTAAAATTCCATTTGCCCCGGCAAATATATTTGAACCATTTACAGCAAGAGATAACATAACCGGATTACCTATACCATTATTTACTGCAACCCAGTTTGTTCCATTATTTGTCGACTTAAATACCCCACCACCATTTGTCGCCACAAATAAATTGTTATCGCTAACGGCAAGAGCGTAAACCTTAAGGTTTGTGAGACCTGAATTAACGGCTGTCCAGTTAGTGCCGTTATCGGTTGAGAGATAGACTCCTCCACCTTCAGTTCCGGCAAATAAATTTGTTCCATGACTAATTAGTGCCCGAACATTTCCTGCTCCGGGTCCATTTGTATTAATCCATTGAGCATTTGAGTTAAAAAAAATTAAAAGGGAGAGTGTAAGTAATTTTTTCATTTCTAGTGTCATTTTATATGTCCTAATTTAATATCATTTTTCTTAATTGAACAATTTTACCATCCTGAGTCATACAAAAATTGATTCCATTTAACAGATTTTGATAATCATCATTTTTATTTACCTCATCAGTCCCTCTGTATGATTCCGGGGACATTTTATTGTCTCGCTAAGAGTAACAGAAGAATAGACTGATTATTATAAATCATAGCCAATTAAATTTTAAAGTAAGCCGAACCGGGTGAATAGGCAATAGCCCATTTGGGTCATTTTTAAACCAATTCTTGATATTCAATTCAGGAAGGTAAATCTTCTGCCAAAACACATTTTATAAGAATTGCAAGAGATTCTTTTGCGATTAATTGATTTCAAGAATTCAACAAAATATTATTTGAGAAAAAATTATAAAAATTTAGTGACGGGAAATCTTAACTAGAAAGGGACAATCTATTGATAGAACATTAGTACGATTTGCTTTAGGAAATAATTGAGAATAGAAACTATTTATTGTAACAGAATAATTTGTTCTTGATAAGGATAGATTAAAAACATCTCCCGGAAATATTTATACAAGTAAATTATCTGAACTGTCTATAGTGAGCGAAATAACTCTAATTTTCCATTTACCGAAATAGAGTATATTATTCATTATGTTTTAATAAAATTATAACAGATAATGAAAAATAAAAATGTGTTTCTGATTCTTGGGGGAATAGCTTTAGTGGTTCTCCTGATTGTGGTTAAGAATATTTTCTATAATCCGGAAACGAAGCTGGGTGCGACGGAAAGAAAAGAAAAAGAAAAACTTACA
>CAYTLQ010000035.1:0-5565 GCA_964438715.1 uncultured Ignavibacteriaceae bacterium | reverse complement strand
GTATAGACATTCATTCAACCCCCGGTAAAGGTGATGTTGAATTTTGTAATACATGGACACTTTAAATATCGGTAAAGCAACCGGTGAGGGTTTATGCAAATATGCCGATTGGTCAAATAATTTATTTTGAAGTTTCAGGAGATATAGAAATACCTTATAACAAAAAAAATTCCGCCAAATACAATCGGCGAACCGATTTACCTGTCGAATCTATGATGTTCAAAAATTTTAATAAGTAAAATGAAAACAGTTGTAAAATTTCAAAATTTCTTTGATAAGGGGAAACATATCTGCCTGGGTCTCGATACTGATATTGATAAGATTCCTCCACACCTTTCCCGATTTGAGGATCCTGTGTATGAATTTAATAAACAAATAATTGACGCAACTGTTGATGAAGTAGCCGCATATAAAATAAATACTGCATTTTATGAAAGCAGGGGAATAGAGGGTATGTCATCAATGTTGAAGACAGTTAAGTATATTAATTCACGGGTGCCTGTAATTGGCGATGCTAAAAGAGGGGATATTGGTAACACAAGTCAGATGTATGCAAAATCGCTTTTCAGCTATTTTAATTTTGATGCAATAACCGCTAATCCATATATGGGGACAGACTCAATTTTACCCTTTTTACTTTATGAAGACAGGTTAACTTTCTTCTTAGTCCTTACATCGAATGCTTCCAATACGGACATTCAGAAATTAAAAGTTTCTGAGGGCACTTTTGTTTACGAACGGGTATTAGATATGCTTTCTACGCTGAATTCTAAATATGACATTGGAATAGTCTTTGGAGCAACAAATCCTGAAGAATTGCAAAAAGTGATGCCACGCATTAGTAAATTTATCACATTGTTGCCCGGTATCGGGGCACAGGGCGGTGACTTAACATCTATTGTTACTTCTTTTACAACTGCCGGAAATAATAGGTATCTTATAAATGTTAGCCGGTCTGCCATTTATAAAAGTTCTGAACAGGATTTTGCTTACGCCGCTTACGGAGAGATAAAAGACTTAAATACAGCCATACAAAATATATGTGACCATAACAATGCTTAATCAGAGAGATTTTTTGTAATTTAGTAGTATTGGTGATATAATTTTGGTTTATTGTGAGTAAAAAGGCTACTGCCGAAAATTTAGAGATTGAGGAAGATTTTCAGCCCCAATTTAAGGTACTTCCAAAATTTGAAGAATTGTTGTATGACAATACTCTTCAACTCAATGAACCTCAAATTACTCAGCACTTAAATATTGTCACTATTTTAGTTGAAGTGCCTGAACTACAACGCAGAGTAAATTTATTTCTGGTAGTTGGGGGAAAGAAATACGATATGTATTATCAGGCAAAAAAAGGCATCTTTAAATTCTCTCTCCCTCAAAATATTTACTTCGAAAACGATATTGAAATCTTTTATGTTCAAGGGTTGAGAAAATCAAATACTGTAACCATAAGCAAAAATACTCGGGTTACAAGGGAGGTATAAAATGAATCATTTTCATGTTCCTGAAGAAATACTTGTTGACATTTGGAAAAATCAACGATTTGAAAAAGAGATTTTTACTGAATTGGGTGAGAAGATTGAAGTAATATATGTTGGTGATGAAAACAAGGAACATGGGGGACCTGACTTCACAAATGCAAGAGTTAAAATCGGACATATGATGTATGTTGGAGATATTGAAATTGACAATATGCATGCAGATTGGAAAAATCACGGGCATAATGTAAATCAAAGGTTTAATAAAGTTATACTCCATGCGATTGTGAACAATGAATCGAATCAGAAAATTGTTTATACACAAGATGGCAGGCGAGTAAATACTTTTTGTTTTGCTCCTCATTTGTCTGAAAAAGATCTCAATACATTAAAGACTGCACTTGTCATAGATGATGATAAAAAAACTCATAAGGTACACTGTTTTAAGGTTATTGATTTTGCAAATGACCAATTTAAAATTGACTACTTAGCTAATTTGGGTTTATCTCGTTTTAAGAAGAAATCCGAAAAGCTTGTTCAACGGCTCAGGGAATTATTATATATCCAAGCTAACCACATTAACGAACCTGAATTGAACTACAACATTCCGGAAGAAGTTCTTACTAAGCCGTTAACTGCAGATGAACTCAATCAAAAACAGGTCTGGGAACAACTCTTTTATGAAGGGTTATTTGAAGCTCTTGGTTATTCGCAAAATAAAACCATTATGAATAAACTTGCAGTTTCTGTTCCAATACAATTTTTGTATTCTTTAAATATACCAAGACAAGATGCGACTAAGATACTTGAATCCATCTACTTTCATGTCAGTGGTCTGATACCTAACCACACAAAAATTACCGATGGAGAATCACTGGAGTATATTGCCGAATTAAAGAAAGAATGGTTAAAATACAAACAACTTTATGACGGTAACTATTATAGTGAAATAGATTGGCATTTTTTCAAGCTTCGTCCACAAAATTTTCCCACTATCAGGTTAGCCGCCGGCGCCCGATTAGCTCAAAAGCTAATGTATCATGATTTAATTTCCACCATCTTGCGTAAATTTACTGAAATCCATAACCTGTTTGTGCTGAAAAATTCCGTTCGTTCATTATTTATTGTTAAAGGTGAGGGGTACTGGACAAGACACTATAATTTTGGTAAGGTAAGCGGTGATGAAATACGATATTTCCTCGGCAATAGCAGAGCAGATGAGATTTTTCAGAATGTAGTTCTGCCATTTGTTTATGTTTATTTTGATCTCTTCAATAAAAGAAAACTGGCAGAAAAAACACTTCAATTGTTTAGCGAGATCGATTGTGATACAGAAAATAGCTTAGTAAAAGAAGTGGCGGAATCCTTACATCTCGAGAATTCCTGGAAAAAGTCAGTTATCTACCAGGGTATGATAGAGCTGTTCAGAACATTTTGTTCGAAAGAAAAATGTGCAGAGTGTGTAATCGGACAAAAAGTTTTTGTTAATGACGATTAATTACTTTGTCAATTCGGATTAGTTAATTGTTTTATTTCATCGCGAATTTTTGCCGCTCTTTCATAATCCTCAGCCTCAAGTGCTAACCGTAGTTTCTCCTGTAATGCAGCTATTTTTGCCTCTTTCGAAGATGCTGGTGGTTCAGGAGGAGTTTGTGAACTTACCTGTTCATCCGAGTCTATAAAATCAGTAGCATCCTGATTGGGGAGGAAAGATGCAGTGTCCATAACACTTTCAGAAACATAAATCGGGGCTCCGGTCCTGATGGCAAGAGCAATAGCGTCGCTAGGCCGTGAATCAATTTCATTGGTAAGCGACGAAACCTCCAATACAATTTTTGCATAAAAGGTATTTTCCCTTAACTCAGTTATTACAACTTCTAATACCGTAGCGCCCAAATTATCAACAAGTATCTTTAGTAAATCATGCGTTAATGGTCTCGGAGGTTTTATAGATTCCAGTTCTAAAGCAATTGCCTGAGCTTCAAACTGACCAATGATTATTGGCAAACGCCTGTTACCGTACACTTCTTTGAGCAATAGGGCATACGCCCCGCCTGTAGAAGGACTGGATGATAACCCAAGTATCTCACATTCAACTTTATTCAAAGTTACCTAAACCTTTATGATTTAATCTTTTTTACTTCATCAATTAATGCCGGCAATACTTCCATCACATCGCCAACAATTCCATAATCCGCAATGGTGAATATTGGCGCATCTTTATCTTTATTTATGGCGACAATATATTTTGCTGATGACATACCTGCTAAATGTTGAATTGCTCCCGAAATACCGCATGCTATGTAAAGAGTTGGCGAAACAGTTTTCCCGGTTTGGCCGACTTGCTCACGATGTGGACGCCATCCGGCATCTACAACTGCCCTGGATGCTCCGACAGCTGCGCCTAAAGCACCGGCAAGACTTTCAACTAAATGGAAATTTTCGGGACCCTTCATTCCTCTGCCACCGGAAACAATGATGTCAGCTTCCGCAACATCGAGCGTTCCCTCAGATTTTTTAACAGAAACAACTCTGGTCTTGAGATCGATATTATCAAAACTTTTTGTGATAATATTTAATCCACTAGTTTCACCGGTTGAAGGATTCGCTTTAAAGACATTTGGTCTGAGCGTAGCAAAATTAATTGGACCATCAGAAGATATTTCCTGAAGAGCTTTTCCGGCAAATATAGGACGCTTCCCGGAAATATTCTCACCAGAAATGTTTATTTCAATCAGATCCATGAGAATTCCGGTATTGTTACGGGCTGCAAGTTTTGGTAAGAGGTCTTTGCCAAAAGAAGTATTAGAACCTAAAACAAGACCGGGTTTAAATTCTTCAATAACCGATTGTATAATATCAGCATAAGCGGTAGGTGAGTAAAAGGATAGTTCCTGCATTATCACCTGATAGAGGTTTTTAATTCCAAAACCTGCTACCTCAGAAACATTTGAAACTTCGGCGCCTACCAATATTGTCGCGACTTCGGATGAAGATTGTTCAGCTAATTTAACAGCTGTAGCCACAGCCTCGAATGATGATTTTTTGATTACTCCATCTCTCTGTTCAAGAATAACAAGTATTTTCAATTTTTCAACTCCTATTAAATTACTTTTGCTTCTTCTCTCAGAACACGAACCAACTCAGCCGCTGCAGAGGCATCTGTTCCGATTATTCTGCCGGGTGGTTTGGCTGCGGGTTTTGAGAGTGCCTTCAATGTTACTTTTGGCGGGAGCGCTGAAACAGTTTTATCAACAATTGGTTTCTTTTTTGCTGCCATAATTCCTTTCAGAGAAGGATACCGTGGTTCATTGAGACCCTTCTGAGCAGTTATAACAGCGGGAAGTGCTGAAGAGTAAACTTCTCTTCCACCTTCAATTTCACGCTCTGCGGTAATTTCATTACCATTTAATGAAAAAGCAACGCAGGTACTGATACAATTGTAACCGAGAAATTCGGCTACCATCTGACCAACAACAGAGTTGTCATAATCAGTTGATTGTTTGCCCATAAATACCAATTCAGCACCCAACGCTTTAATTTCATCGGCTAAAACTCTTGCGGCAACAAAAGAGTCGAAATACCCTTCATACTTCAAATGAATTCCTTCATCAGCACCCATGGCAAGAGCCTTGCGGATAGTTTCTTTATTTGCCTCCGGACCCATACTGATTGCGTACACAGTACCACCGGAGGACTCTTTAATTTTCAGTGCTTCTTCTACAGCAAATTCATCATAGGGAGCCATGATATATGATACCCCTCCTGAATCGATATCCGTTAGCGAGTCGGCAATTTTTATTTTTGTAGCAGTGTCAGGCACATGATTGACACAAACCGCAATTTTCATCTCATCTCCTTAAATTCAAAATTTTAATTGTCTAATATAAGTTACAGTAATGAAATAAAAGTAGTCAATGTTCGTCAACAAGAGGTAAAATTTCCTAAAATCCGATATAGAGGCGAAAATTAAAGGAAATTTCTTATTGAAACCATGAATTTTCATTTGAGTTAGACATTGATAAAAGATTTTTGCTTGAGGGATGATTTTTTGGGTCATTAAGAACAAAGTATTTCCCTT
>CAYTLQ010000034.1:0-8048 GCA_964438715.1 uncultured Ignavibacteriaceae bacterium | reverse complement strand
TCGTCAGAAGGTACAATTGTTACGGCTAACGGATATGTTCTTGAACCGGGCATCCGGGTAAATGCCGATACAGCACAGATACGAATTTCAAAGGATGGTGTGGTAACTCTCGATGAGGTAAACGGTAATTCAATTGAAGTAGGAAATATAGAACTTGTAAAATTTGTCAATCCTGCAGGGCTTCTTGCACTGGGAAACAACCTTTATGCAGAAACGCCTGCATCCGGCGCACCGATTATCGGATCACCGGGTTCAAACGGATTTGGTGAAATTCAACAGGGGTTCATTGAGGCATCGAATGTTGATATTGTTGAGGAAATGATTGCGATGATAACAGCGCAGAGAGCCTATGAAATTAATTCCAAGACCGTAAAAACTGTTGAGGATATGATGCAAATGGCAAATAATCTGAAACGAGGCTAAAACAATGTTGTTGCTCTTTGTTTTGTTTGTTGCCGTACAAACTTCAGCTCAGAGTTTTGAAACTCAGGTTTCTGAATATTTGGGGAAGCATTTGTCGGTTTATAAAACATGGGAGTACGAGATTCTTACGAAAAATGTAGGAACATCAACCGCATCATTAAAAATAGACAATACTAAGAAATTCGTTTTGAATGGACAATATGGCTACATACCGGTTATTACAACAGATAATTTTGGTAAAAGAACCAGTCTGGTAATAACGGTTCGACTTCGTTTATTTATGGAAACGCTTGTGGCTGTTGAAGATATTAAAAAGGGAGTTGTTTTATCGCCTGAGAATTTTGTTTCAGAACTTCAGGAAGTTTCTCAACTAAGAAGTCCGGCAATTCTGGAAACCGGAAGTCTAAATAATATGCAAAGCAGGCTCTTTATAAAAAAAGGTAGTATCCTCTGTAGCCACATGGTTGAAATGAAGGAGATTATTAAAAACGGCGATATACTTACTGCATATTTTAACAATGGCACAGTAACTGTAAGTATGGAAGTAAATGCCAGAGAAAACGGTCGCTTAGGAGAAAAGATAAGAATCGTAAGCAAGGATAAAAAAGTTTATACAGGGATTGTAGAAAGTGCATCATTAGTAAAAATAATTGAATGAATATGAAGAAGGTTATTAGTCTCATAGTTTTTATTCCCCTGATACTCACAGCGCAGGATATGCGTAAAAATTCAGCGAGTTCATTGTTTTCCGACTTTAAAGCCACGATGATTGGAGACGGAGTAACCGTACTTGTTATGGAATCTTCACATGCTTCAAATCAGGCTGAAACAAATTCCGGCAGAACCAGCGATCTGGGTTTTGGCGTTTCAGGTGAAGCGTTGAAGTCGCCGATTCCGAAACTCGATGCATCGATTGGATCGCAAAACGATTTCAGCGGAAAAGGCTCAACAAAATCTTCCGGTTCGGTAAGCACACGGATAAGCGCAGTAATTGATTCAATACTTGGTAATGGTAATGTACGCATTCATGGCAGTAGAAGAATAGTGATAAACGGGGAAGAACAAATCATCAGTATTCGCGGAATCGTTCGTTATCAGGATATACGACCGGATAATACAATTTATTCTTATCAGATTAGTGATGCGGAGATAATATTCGAAGGCAGTGGTATGATTGAGGCTTCGCAAAGCCCAGGTTGGCTGACAAAAATCTTCCACTGGTTATTCTGAGGATGCTATGAAAAAGATGATATTTCTTACAATACTTATTTGTGTTGCTGTTTACCCACAGCGCCTGAAAGATGTTGCATACTTTAAGGGCGTGCAATCTCAGCAACTCATTGGTTATGGACTGGTAGTGGGATTAGCAGGAAGCGGCGATAGTTATCGTTCATCATTCACAATTCAGTCTGTTTCGAGTATGCTCAAAAGGTTTGGTATTACTGTTCCGGATGTAAACCTGCGGACAAGAAATGTTGCGGCCGTAATGGTAACAGCCTCTGTTAATAATTATCTGAAAGAAGGCTCACAATTCGATGTTAGTGTGTCTTCGATGGGTGACGCAACGAGTCTTATGGGCGGAACATTACTTATGACTCCCTTATCGGGAATAGATGGGGTAGTATATGGTTTTTCTCAGGGACCCCTTTCTTTAGGTGGATATGACATTACAACTTCTTCCGGAGGAAGAGTTTCGAAAAACCATGCATTAAGTGGGAGAATACCCGGTGGCGGAATCCTTGAGCAAAGAGTTGTCTCAAAGCAAGCAACCACCAACGATATTATTACCATACTTCTTCGTCAACCGGATTTTACAACAGCAAATAATATGACAGTTGCAATTAATACCAAATTCGGCGACACACTGGCAAATGCAATTGATGCTTCTGAAATTACCGTGCGCGTTCCCGTAAACAGGCAAAATAACATTACCTCATTTCTGGCGGAACTTGAAGCTATACAAGTAACCACTGATGCAATTGCTAAAGTTGTATTGAATGAGAAGACAGGAACTATTGTGGCGGGTAACTCAGTAAGAATTCAACCGGTTACAATTTCGCATGGTAATTTAAGAATCTCTGTCCGTGCCAACCCGTTGGTATCGCAACCGAATGCATTTTCACAAGGTCAGACAGTATTGTTTAATAACCTTACTCCTACTGTTGAAGTTGAGGATACAACAAATGCAATTTCAATTGCAGGCGCAAGTAATGTTCAGGAAGTTGCCGCCGCGCTTAATTCGCTAAAAGTTGCACCGAGAGATATAATTGCCATCTTTCAGGCATTGAAGGAGGCAGGAGCTTTGATAGCTGAACTAATAATTATGTAATACAATGAACGAAATAGAACTGAGACAGGTTAAAAGTCAGCATCTTGAAGGAGTAAAAAAGAATTTTCCTCCGGAAAAGAAAGAAGGACTCGCAAAAGCTGCCCGCGATTTCGAAAGTATTCTTACCGGTATGATGTTGAAAAGCATGACCGAAACTACCGGTGGGCTATTCGGTGAAGAAACAGAAGGATCCGGTGCTGATGTTTATGATCAATTGTTTCAGACGAGTATTGCACAGTTTATATCAAATACACAAGGCTTAGGAATTGCGGAACAAATCTATAAAAAACTCACCGGCGAGGATTTACCTCCTGCATTGATGAATTCAAAAGGTCTGCCGCCAAGAGTTAAAACTGTTATTAATGAAGCAATTTCCAAAGTGCCGAAAATTCAACCGGCAGCTTCATCGTTGCAGAGATTAGAAAGATATTCAGAAATAATAAAAGAAGCTTCTGCAACATACGGAGTGTCGGAAAACATTGTTCGTTCTATAATTTTAGTCGAATCAGCTGCAAATGAACATGCCCGTTCAAAAACTGATGCGAAAGGATTGATGCAGTTGATGGATGCAACAGCGAGGGAGTTGGGTGTACAAAATTCATGGGACCCTGTTCAAAATATTTACGGCGGCACAAAATATATCGCCACAATGCTAAAAGAGTATGATGGAAATCTTGAGTTGGCTTTGGCGGCGTATAACGCCGGACCGGGAAATGTTAATAAGTATAATGGTGTTCCGCCCTTTGAAGAAACGAAATCATATATAAAACGGGTACTAGGTTATCTCAATCATTTCGAGGTGAGTAATGAAAATCAATGAGATACTTGAAGCTTACAAACTGCAATTGAATAATCTTCTTGCTCTTGTAGAGGTGGTAAAAGAGAAGCAGCAAATGTTGGTTTCTGCAAAACATGGCAATTTAAACTCAATAATAGTTAAGGAAGAACGGGCACTGCTTGCTGTACAAGAGGCGGAAAAAAAGCGGTTAAAGCTTACATCTGAGTTACTACGGGAAATGAACCCGAAAAGCACAGGTTTGAACCAGCCTATTAAACTTAGCAGGGTTCTGAAGGGAATAATTACAAATGAAGAAATGGAAGAACTTGTTACCCGTGAAAGTGAAATAAGGAATGCACTTGTAGAGATAAATGAAATAAATCAATACAATTCATTTCTTATAAATCATGTGCGAAATTTTCTTAATGAAGCCGTTTCATGCCTTTTAGGCAATCAAAAAAGATCGTTAATTGACAGAAAAGTGTAATATGAGTATATCAAGACTTTTCCATATTTCGGCAAGAGGATTAAGCGCCTATCAACAGGCAATGACCGTCTCTTCGAATAATATAAGCAACGCCAATAATCCTAATTATGTAAGGCAAAAAGTTGTATTTGGTACTGAAGCCGGTGATGCCTCCAATCGTTCTGTCGGCGGAGGCATTAAAATAGAGGATGTTGTTCGTGTCAAAAACAAAATTCTCGACAACCAGCATAGGACCTATAGTCAACAAAACGGTCTGGCGGCAAAACAGTCGCTCTATCTTGGCCAAATTGAATCGATGCTTTCGGAACCCGGTGAAAACGGGCTCAGCGCGTTGATGAATAAGTTTTTCAATTCATGGAATGAACTGAGTGCGCAACCTGAATCGATAGCGTTGCGACAAAATGTTATTCGTTCTGCCGAAGAAATGAGCGCCAAATTTAAATCTATTTATGAGGGGCTTAATAACCTAAAACCCGACCTGCAGGCAGAAGCAACATCAACAGTTGAAAAAATTAATCTTTACGCAAAAGAGATTACTGCACTTAATAAACAGATATTTGAATCTAAATTAGCCGGCGTATCCTCAAATAACTTGCTGGATAGGAGAGATCAGGTAATACAGGAACTCAGTAAGCTTGCCAATATTCAGGTAACTATTGATAATGAAGAAATGGCCTCCGTTAGTATTGGCGGTGTTCTTGCGGCTGATAAACTTACCACAAACGAATTTACCGTTGTTACAACTTCTGAATCACTTAAGGTAGTAACGAAACAAGGCACATCTCCTTTGGCAATAACCGGCGGAGAGATGGGAGCACTCATAAACACTTATTCCACTACAATTCAAGGGTATCTTTCAACTCTCGATACTTTAGCAAATAGTCTTACAACAAAAGTAAATGATATCCATAGAAAAGGTTATTCTCTTTTAGTACCAGCAACGCAGGGCACAGAGTTTTTTTCCTCATACACTCCGGGTAATATTGTTATAAATCCTCAGGTGGTTAAAGATCCCCGTTTACTTTCAATATCAGCAGATGGAACACCGGGAAATAATTCACTTGCACTTGAACTTTCGGGAATAAAAGACGCAAAACTTGCAGATGGGAAAACTATTCCCGGTACATATTCAGAGTTTGTTTCTTCTGTGGCACACGCAATTAACAGTAACGAACAAGCGCAGGAATCAACGAGTCTTGTATTACAACAACTTGATAATCAGCGTGAGGAATTCTCCGGGGTCTCGGTTGATGAAGAAATGGTTAACATCCTGAAATACCAGAGATCGTATGATGCAGCAGCAAAATTGATTAAGGTTGCTGATGAACTTTTTGAAACATTGTTGAATGTGGTGTAATCTATGCGAGTAACGACCAATCAACTCGAAAAAATATTTTTAGATAATCTTGGCAAAACAAGAAATACCGTCACGAAACTTCAGGCAAAAATGGCGGCACAATCTAATGTTTTGAAGCCGTCTGACTCGCCGCTTGCAACGGCACGCATTGCCCGACTAAAAAATCAGCTTAGCGATTATGATATTTATGAAAGGAATCTGGAAAATGCCCAGACCCGTTTAAGCGCTACCTTACAGGCAATGGAAGGAATGGGCGATGAGATTCAGAAAGTTCTCTCAGATCTTACAGAAGTTCGTAATCCGATTAATTTTTCTCTTAGCGAAAATTATGCCGCAAAGATCGACCAAGCTATACAAAATATGCTTACCTATATGAATACACAAGTAGATGGTACATATTTGTTTGCCGGTACCAATACAGCGACAGCGCCATATTCATCTCCAACAGAGGTACCCGGAGCGGGTTCTTTAGGAAAAAATCTTTCCGGCGAGCATAAAGTAAAAATTGGACCCG
This sequence comes from uncultured Ignavibacteriaceae bacterium, assembly GCA_964438715.1. Lineage (GTDB taxonomy): Bacteria > Bacteroidota > Ignavibacteria > Ignavibacteriales > Ignavibacteriaceae > CAYTLQ01. The sequence continues at coordinate 2,160 of CAYTLQ010000034.1, read as the reverse complement.
GTATTGAACAAAAAATCAATATAACAGGTACTGAGTTGTTTCAACCAATGTTTGATCTTGGAGGTAGCCTCAATATTAACGAAGAGATTGGTACAGAGACAACTTTTACAAAATCGTTTCTTAATTCATCAGGAATAGAATATAACCTCAAGTTAACCTTTCAGAAAACCGATGAAGGACTATATTCGGTGAGAACTGAAGTATTAAGCCCGGGTGGTACAACGGTAACTGCAGCAAATGCAACTCTTCAATTTGATCCCAACAGCGGGGTATTGAAGACTCAGGATGGAAACCCCGCAAGTCCTATTACCTTGACCTCGGCGACAGATGAAATTTCTATTCAGGTATTTTTGGGAAACGCCACACTTTCCGAAAATCACGCACTTCGTGGAGAATTTAATCAGGATTCCAATATTCTTGATGTACTAAAGAGAATAAAAGAATCTCTCAAGGCAGGAATACAACCAACAGATAATCAGATAAAAATGGTTCAGAATTTCTCATCGTTACTGCTTCGTAAAACAACCGAAGCAGGCGGAATGCTGAATAAAGTAAACGCCATTTCGGATATGCTGCCGGATCAGAAAATGCAGGTACAAAGCCTGCTTTCAAAAGAAAGTGATCTGGATGTAGCAAAAGCGGTAATTGAAATGCAGTCGGCGCAATATTCACTTGATATGATGTATAAAACCTCATCAATGCTGTTACCAAAATCTTTGATTGATTTCTTATGAAAAGTAAATTAGGTTCACTAAATGGTTTATTAATAGGAATTGTATCAATCTTTGGTGCATTCATTCTTGAAGGGGGAAGCCTGCAGGCGCTGTTTCTCATCCCCGCGATGATTATTGTTTTTGGAGGCACTTTTGCCGCAGTAATAATCGGCTTCGGGTTTGAAAAATTCCTCCTGATATTTCCGCTCATCAAAAAAGCTTATTTTTCTAAAAAATATGATACTCGGGGAATTGTAGAAATATTTGCAGAGTTTTCTGCAATCGGGAGGCAAAAAGGATTATTAACTATAGAAAAAGAAATCAACCGATTTGATCATTACTTCACCCGTAAACTGGTGCGCTTTGTTCTGGATGGCAGTGATGAAGAACTCATCGAATCGGTAGCGCGCTATGAAATGAAAGCTATGCAGGAGCGGCATTTGGCAAATATTTTCATATTTCAGAAAATGGGAGGTTATGCTCCTACGATGGGGATTCTTGGTACTGTTATGGGACTGATAATGACACTGGCAAATGCCGGCAATGATCCTACGCAGTTAATACATAGTATTGCTTCGGCGTTTATCGCAACTCTTTGGGGCGTATTTTCGGCAAATATATTTTGGTTACCAATAGCAGATAAATTAAAACAATGTCACATAGAAGAGAAACAGTTGATGGAACTATCCCTGGAGGGAGCTCTGGCGCTGAAGAGCGGAGAAATACCATCAGTAATAAAAGCAAGATTAGTAAGCCTCTTGCCGCAAAAAGATCAGGTAGAAATCTTAGCAGCCTGAGTGCCGACTCTGAACTATTCAGTCATTCGGAAGGCGACAGCGACAGGTACATAATAACCTATGCAGATCTTATAACTTTATTGCTCGGGTTGTTTATACTCCTGTATGCTTCATCGAATGTTGATATACAGAAATACCGGAAAATGATGGAGGTTGCAGGAAGTTACTTTGGCGGAGGCAATAATCCGACCTCGAATGTCTCCTCGGGAACAGAATCAGGTAATGGAACAGGTATTGTTCCCGATGCCGATCCCTTTGCACCACTGCGCAGTGAACTGAACACCGTAATACAGGATGAAACACTTCGTAACTCCATTAAGTTGATTCAGAACGAGCGTGGCGTTACCATCCGGATACTAGATGACATTTTGTTTAAGTCGGGTAGTGCTGAACTGACAGATTACTCGAAGATAATTCTGGAAAAATTGGCAAAAGTAATCAATGCTGTTCCGAATGATATTCGAATAGAAGGGCATACCGATAACATACCGGTAAATGGAGTCTTCCCATCCAACTGGCATCTCTCGGTAGCCCGTGCAACAAATGCGGCATATTTTCTTATGAACGAAGGTGGAGTTGAACCCGGAAGAGTTGGAGTCGTAGGATATTCAGAATACCAGCCGGTTAGCTCTAATGATACTCCTGAGGGC
>CAYTLQ010000033.1:0-21841 GCA_964438715.1 uncultured Ignavibacteriaceae bacterium | reverse complement strand
GCAATATTTTTATCGTGCATTAAAGCATTTGTTCCCTCGAGCGTGGGGTTTGTCATACACTGGATGAGACCTTTTGGGGCTCCGGCTTTTTCTGCCGCATCGGCAAGCACTCTGCAGGCTTCCATGGTTGATTTCACCGTGCGTGGATGGGGACTGAGTACAATTCCGTTTCTGCATTTTAGTGAAATGAGAATTTTGAACATTGCCGTTGAAGTGGGATTTGTTGAAGGAATAAGCGCGCAAACCACACCCATTGGCTCAGCGATTTTTATAATTTTACCATTCGCTTCTGTACCTATTACGCCGGCAGACTTAAGGTCTTTAATAGATTCATAAACATTCTTTGTGCCGAACTGATTTTTAATTACTTTATCCTGCCACCTGCCAAAACCGCTTTCCTCGGCGGCCATTTTTGCAAGTCGTTCCGACTCAGCGTAACCGGCATCTGCCATTGCCTTTACAATTTTATCTACCTGATCCTGATTATAATGCTTGAATTCGAGTTGGGCAGCTTTGGCTTTGCCTGCAAGTTCTCTTACCTCCTGAATAGAGAGTAAATCTTTATCTAACGGCATAATACAATCCTGATGAATTTAATAATCAAATATATCCTTAAATACTCCAATTTTCAACCAATACACCTGAGAAGTTAATAGTAATTGTTGAAAGGAGTATCGGGTTAAGCTATTCGGGTTTTTGATAGAAAAAGCTACAGATGATACTTTTTTAAGAACTGTTGTACAAGAAAGAGTACCTCATCGGGTTTTTCTTTATGTGGAATATGACCGCAATCGTTAATTATTGCCATTTCTCCCGGGCCAGAGGTTCTGCAACAAAGATATTCAGGAAATGCTGTTGAACCGAACTCATCATTATCTCCATGAATTGCCAGCAAAGGACAGTTTACTTTTTTTATCCAACCTGCAAGACTCCATTTACGAAACCCCGGAGCGAGCCATGTTTCTGTCCATGCATCCAACACCCATCCGGTTTTATTGCCATGCCATTTTTCTAATCTCCGGAAATATTCTCTATCTTTAAATGACTCCTTAGCCTTTCGGATACCCTCCAATGTCCGATCTTCAACAAATGCCTGAGAAGACTCTGTAATTACCGCTTTGCATTTTATATCGAAGGAGGCAATTATTACAGCAATAGATCCACCGGTACTGTGCCCGAATAAAATGTATTCCTGTATGCCAAGTTCCTCGCAGATGAGCGGGAAGATTTCCGCTTCTGATTCCATAAAATGCAAAGTTGGAAGATGTTCTTTTCTCTCCGACTTCCCATATCCGTGTCTGTCGTAAGCTATTACTGTCCGTGAAGTAAATGCAGAAAGTCTATCAGGAAAATCTTTCCATAAGTCAACACACCCTAACGACTCGTGAAGCAGAATAATGGGAATAGCAGAATCAGATTTTTCGTTATACCACTTCTTTGCGTAGAGAGTAACTCCGTTAATATTCAGCATATATTCCTGCGTAACAATAGTTTTCATAATTACTCTCTAAGAGTTATCAATACAAGGGAGCATTTTTGTGTTTGTTGTAACCGTACATTATAGTCAAATTACACAAAAGACAAAGGTGAATGTGAGAAGGTGATTGAAATACTTTACACCTTTCTTAAGGTAAGAAAAAATCTTTTAATACAGATAAATAAGATTCGCTCATTTATTTATTATTCGTCCTGTGCAATTCAGAATAACCGAAGAAATCTCAATAAAAGCTATGTAACTGCAAAAATAAGAAAAAGAAAGGCATTAACGATGTTTAAGAAATATTCAGGAATGTTTACTTTATAACATTCAAAAGATTTTTTTTGCACATCCAAAGTGAGTTGAAACAAACTTTTTCATTGTTCATCTTCGTTTATTCTGTTTTGATGTTTTTCTTGACCTATAGTCGATGGTTGTTTTATTTTTTGTAAAATTCTGATAATGATTAAGAATGTTATTCTCTATATTTAAGAATCATCTTTGCAGAATGAAAGCGCGGTAATGAGAATTTTTATTTTCCTATTGTTTGTTTTAGCTGTTACATCATTTACCCAGGACTTACCTGTCGGTCTTACACCGGCAGAAAGAGAATTGATGAAATCATATATTCCGCCTTTTGTGAGTGGAGTTAGCGCCGTACCACCTTCGTCACCAGTGCGTACTATGGCAGAGTGGGAGCAACTTGAGGGTATTATGATTACATGGACATCATATACTGCGATGCTACGGCAGATTGTTGACCACGCACAAGAAGAGGGGTTAGTGTATATTGTTTGCAGTGATTCAAATGCCGTAAAATCGAATCTCACATCAAATGGTATTCCTTTGACAAATGTAAAGTTTATCACTGCACAATACAATTCGGTCTGGTGCAGAGATTACGGCCCATGGTATGTTTATAAAAATAATGCCGACAGCGCTTATATAATTGATTGGATATATAATCGTCCCCGTCCTCTTGATGACCTCATTCCCGGAGTAATTGCCGGCCGGTTGAATATTCCATTGTATCAGATGACTGTGGCTCCGGATAATTTAGTTGCAACCGGAGGAAATTTTATGGTGGATGGCAATGGTACCGGTTTTTCCTCACGGCTTATTATAAACGAAAATCCGGGTAAAACCGAAGCACAGATAGACAGCTTAATGAAGCGGTATATGGGAATAACGCGTTATATAAAGTTTGAAACTTTACCGTATGACGGTATTCATCATATTGATATGCATATGAAACTGCTCGACGAGGAAACAATTTTAGTCGGACAATACCCTCCCGGTATAGCCGATGGTCCTCAGATCGAAATGAATTTACAATATTTACTGACGAACTTTCGCACATGTTACGGCAGACCGTACAAAGTGGTTAGGATACCTATGCCTCCCGATGGGCAGGGGAGATATCCTTCCAATAATGGAGATTACCGTACTTATACCAACTCCGTTATTGTGAATAAAACAGTAATTGTACCCACATACGAATTACAATACGATACAACCGGATTACGCATTTACCGGGAAGCAATGCCCGGGTATAAAATTGTTGGAGTCAACTCTAATCAGTCAATTCCTGCTCTCGGTGCAATACACTGCATCACAAAAGAATTGGGAGTCAAGGAGCCGGTGTTTATAAGTCATGCACCTATTCGGTATGCTGATAATGGAAGTACAGGCTATGAGGTGAAGGCATATATTAGGTCTGCTTCAGGTATTGCTGAGGCAAAAGTTTTTTGGACAACTGACACAGCACTCGGTTTCCAACAAATACAAATGTCAGCCGTTCAGGCAGATTCCTTTTTAGCGATAATTCCGCAACAGCAGGCAGGGAAAAGAGTATTTTATTATATCTCTGCTGTATCCCTTTCAGGTAAATATGCTGTAAAACCACCTGTTGCTCCGGGTGGAGTTTACAGTTTTCCGGTGACTGATGTACTTCCCGTAGAACTTGTTTCATTTTATGGTGTACAGTCATCATCCTCAATAGTGTTGAAATGGGTTACTGTAAGCGAGCACAATAATCGCGGCTTTGAAGTGCAAAAAAAATATGGTAATGAACAGTGGGTATCATTAGCAATGATTCCCGGCAATGGAACTACTACAGAAGTAAAGAGTTATGAGTTTACTGATATTGAACCGGTACAAGGCATTAATACCTATCGTATCAAACAAATCGATTATGATGGTTCTAATTCATATTCACAGGTGGTAATGGTTCATTTTATTCATTATGACTTTGTGCTTCAACAAAACTTTCCGAATCCATTTAATCCGGAAACGACAATTAAATATACTTTACCCTCAGCCGGCGAAGTAGTTTTCGTGCTTCACAATTTGCAGGGAGAGATTGTCTTTGAGAAAAGGCTTGGTAATCAGCAGGCGGGAAACCACACTTATTTTTTCAATTCCGGCGGACTTAGCTCGGGAATGTATTTTTATACTGTAAAATTTAGTAATGCAGGAGAATGGAAAAGCGAAACGAAGAAACTTATTATTCTGAAATAATTGCAGGTGTTACTGTAAAAACTTCAAAAGCCGCAAACAGCGGCTTTTAAAGCTAAGGGGTGACAGCTTCTTCGCAAGTCTAATTTTTCGCATTTTCCAAATAGGGAAGTATTTTGCTTTCAAGTACATTTTTGGGCACAGCTCCGATGACACCGTCAACGATCTTGCCGTTTTTAAATATTCCAAGTGTCGGTATGCTTCGGATGCCATATCTCATTGAAATTTCTGCATTGTCATCGGTATTTACTTTAACTACTTTCAATTTGCCCTTATACTGTTCAGCAAGTTCCTCAACTACAGGCGCAACCATACGGCATGGTCCACACCATGGAGCCCAAAAATCTACTAATACAGGTAAATCGGACTTAATTACTTCCTGTTCAAAATTCTGATCGGTACCTTCAACGGTAAATTTCATATTTTCTCCTTTTGTTTAGCAATATGATGCAGGGGGGAAAAAAAGGATTCAACAAATTGCAAAAAAATAATGCAGATTTTAAAAGATTATTGTTTCAGAATGAAATCTTCGTCAGCCCAGAGCGGCGACTTAAACAGGCGGTCGTCCTGATTGTAAACGGCATAGCAACGCGCAACGGGAAGGTTCTTTTTATTACCCGATTCCGTTATAAACTCATACACTCCCATCACCTCAGCAATAATTTTAACAGCTTTCCCTGAATAAAGATGTTGTACATTGACCATAACATCTTTTTGTCTGGGGAGTGTACTGTAAAACACACAAACTATATTGATGAGATAATTATTATAACTGCCGGTAATTTCCCTATACTCGCTTTTCAATTCTTTATTGAGTAAATGTGATTCTGTCAGGTTTCCCGATACGGCAATAATCTTTCCCTGCCATTTTTCTGGCTCACGCATTATTTTCAGGTTGCTGGCTTCAAAATCTGCCTTATCAATAAGATTGTTCAAGGCTGATATATTGTATCGAATTTCCGGGTTACTGATACTGTTCTGCCATGTCGGCTTATCCAAAGCAGAACATCCGGCTAAAAACAAGAGATTGAAAAGGAATACAATGCGGTAATAAAATAAATTTGTCATCAGATTTTCGGGAGATTGAGAAAGAAAATTAATAATTTTCAATTGAGCATTAAAATAATTAGGTCATTCCGGAAACTTAGCATATAATTGATCATAATTTCAGTGAAGACATTGGTATGTTTGAAGGAGGAAAATTACAAGGTGAAAAATCAGACCGGATGAATCATATAGATATAACGCAACAATTTACCGGTGTATTGTCTATTGCGGAATTATTACCAAAACCGAAGAGTATCGTACATACATTATATTCACTGCAATATTTAAATAGTAATGCTCAGGATTTTTTTTCTACAACTAAAACAAGACTAACTCAGTACACTTATGTTATTTGATTCGATGTGGGAAACCCACTATGAAAAATCGGGGAAGACATCCTCTCCTTCGTATTCTGAAACGATGCAATATTTTCAACAATTTGCGCGCGAAACAAATCAGTGCAGATTTTTTTCATTCGGTTACTCTCCGCAAGGAAGGGAAATGAATTGCCTGGTAGTTGCCGGCAATAAAGAATTTACACCGGGAAAAGCAAAACGAAGCGGCAAGGCAATAGTATTGATACAAAACGGAATACACTCCGGAGAAATAGAAGGGAAAGATGCATCAATGCTGTTGCTTCGTGAAATGCTCATCACAAAAGAAAAGCAACATTTGCTTGAAAATACGATATATCTTTTCATTCCAATTCTTAGCGTTGATTCGCATGAGCGCACAAGTGAATTTAACAGACCGAACCAGAACGGTCCGACAACAATGGGCTGGCGCGTTACATCGCAAAATCTAAATCTTAACCGCGATTATATGAAAGCCGATACTGCTGAAATGCATGCACTTTTGCGATTGTATTCATCGTGGCTACCTGATATTTTTATTGATAACCACACGACGAATGGAGCTGATTATCAGTATCATATTACTTACGGACTTGAGAAAAAACCAAATCTTGATCATGGACTCTCCCGCTGGGCGCATGAACAGTTATTGCCGTATCTGAAGAGTAAATTAAAAGCCGCAGGTTTCCTGACTGCCCCATACATAGAATTACGAGGCAGCAGCCCTGAAGAAGGACTTGAAGAATTTGTAAGTCTTCCCCGCTATTCAACAGGGTATGCTGCTGTACAAAACCGTATTTGCCTTCTCGTCGAAACGCACTCTCTCAAACCTTTCAGCAATCGGGTTGAATCAACAAAAAAAATGAACGAATCGGTATTTGAATTTGTCAATAATAACCACAGATTACTGAGGAAACTAAATCGGAATGCAGATGTATTGACTGTTAGAGAATTTTCGATAAGGAAAAAACTTTTTCCTATAAAGTTCAGCCTTTCGGAACGGGCAGGTGAATTTAATTTTCTGGGGAAAAAAAGCTACAGGGAATACAGTCCCGTAACCGGAAATGAAGTTATCCGTTATACTGATGAAGATGCGGAATTTACCGTCCCGATTTTCAATAAATCATTTATCGCAAAAAAAATTGCTGTACCTGAATATTACATAATACCAATCGAATTTGTGCAGATTGTAAGAATACTGCGACTACACGGTATAAAAGTATTTACTACTAGTGAGAGTGCAAAAATTACAGTGCAGGGATATAAATTTTTAAATGTGAGTTTTGCTCCTGCTCCTTACGAGGGGAGACAGCGTGTACAGTTTGATACAGAGTTATTTGAGGATATAATGGAATTTCCGGCGGGTACATATATTGTACCCTTGCGACAAAGAACATTACGGGTAATAATGCATCTTTTGGAACCGGATGGAATTGATTCATTTGCACAATGGGGCTTTTTTAATGCGTTCTTTGAAAGAAAAGAATATGCAGAAGCGTATATTTTTGAACCAATAGCGGCAAAAATGCTGGCTGAAAATGAAGAGTTACGGAAAGAATTTGAATATTTATTGGAAAGTGATGAAGGGTTTCGCACAAATCCGGGTGAGCGTTTGGACTTTTTTTATAGAAAATCGCCATATTTCGACCAAAGAGAGAGAAAGTATCCGATTTTCAGGAGCAATGAAGATTTAAAGAAAACATTAAATATTAAGTAATTTCATCAATAATACTTGAATTAATTAGACAATTTAAGTAAATTAACATAATTAATTAATAAAGGTACGGCTATGCCCTCAACAAAAAAAATGACAATCCTCTGTATTGCCAGTTATGAAAAAGGTCAGGAGTTTATGCGCGAATGCAAGCGTGGCGGTTGCAGGGTTTTACTCCTTACTTCTCAGAGTTTGGAAAATGCCAACTGGCCGAGGGAAAGTATTGATGAAATGTTTTATATACCCGATGTGAATAAAGAATGGAAAATGGAGGATGTTATTTATGGTGTTAGTTATCTTACACGGAGAGAACAAATAGACCGTATCGTTGCGCTTGATGATTTTGATGTAGAAAAAGCCTCAGCGCTTCGCGAGCATTTACGAATACCCGGAATGGGCGATACAACTGCCCGATACTTCAGAGATAAATTGGCAATGAGAATGCGTGCGGCAGAAGTAGGAATTAATGTCCCTGACTTTGTACACATTCTTAATTATGATAAAATTAAGGCATTTATTTCGCGCACTCCTTTTCCGTATGTAGTGAAACCACGCCTTCAGGCAGGCGCTATCGGCATAAAAAAGGTTCATAATGAAGATGAATTATGGTCAGTAATCGATCAGCTCGGTGATAAACAATCATTCTACCTTATAGAGCGTTTTGTAAAAGGCGATATTTTTCATGTTGATACAATTGTATTTAATAAAGAAATACCTTTTGCAATTGTAAGTAAATACGGCTTGCCACCGATGGAAGTCGCTCATCAGGGCAGGGTTTTTACCACACGAACTGTATTACGTGGTAGTGATGAGGAGCAGAATCTTCTTCAGATTAATCGCAAGGTTTTAACTGCATTTGGCATACTTACCGGCGTTTCACATTCGGAATATATCCATGGCGACGATGGAAATTATTATTTTCTCGAAACATCGGCACGCGTAGGTGGCGCAAACATTGCTGAGCTGATTGAAGCGGCTACGGGAATAAATCTCTGGGCTGAATGGGCAAAAATTGAAATTATGGGCGGCGCAGGAAAATATATACTGCCGGAGCGGAAAAATGATTATGCAGGAATGCTGATTTCTCTCGCCAGGCAGGAATGGCCTGACTTATCCGGCTTTAATGACCCTGAAGTTTGGTGGCGACTGAAAAAACAATACCACGCCGGTATTATAGTTCGTTCTCCGAACTATGAACGGGTACAGGAATTAATGGACGCTTATCTGAAAAGGTTTTATGAGGACTTCTTTACTTCTCAGCCTTTGCCCGATAAACCTTCTGCCTGATAAAAAAATTGTAGTAAATTCATATTATATCTGATTTTTTTCTACAACAGCGGTTGCCTCAATCTCAACAAGCATATCCGGATCAATAAGGCTTTTTACCTCTACCATCGAAGTAGCCGGTTTTATTGTGCCAAAAAATTCGGAGTGAGCGCGTGCTACCTCCTCCCATTGGGTTATATCAACCACATAAATTCTGGTGCGAATGACATCATCGAGCGTTGCGCCCGCTTCGTTAAGAACAGCTTGTATTTTTTTTAGTATGAATCTTGTCTGTAAATAGACACTGCCAACACCTTCTAATTTGTCACCGTTTACCGCGGCTGTTCCGGAAACTTCGATAGTGTTGCCGATTCGTACTGCTCTCGAATATCCTACAATATCTTCCCATGGCGCGCCGGAAGTAAAATTTATTCGTTTCATTATTGTCTTAGTTTATTATACGATTATGTTTTCAGGAGAATATCAATAACTGCATTGATTTCATCGCGTGTGTTATAAAAGTGAGGAGAGAACCGAACCATGCCCTCCCGCAATGAACATGAAACCCGTGCAGCTGTCAGATTATCAAAAAGCGCCTTAGCATAAACCGAAGGAAAACTCACTATACCGGAAGAAAACTCTCTTCTTTGTTCGCCTAAAACGGGAGTAAATCCTGCTTCCTTCAGTTTGTTACGAAAATATTCAGCATTATCGAGTACCCGCTGTTCAACATTTTTTATACCGAACGCTTCAAAAACTTCAAGTGCGGCTTTGCATCCCGTTACACCAATTGCGCTCACAGTACCATTTTGATAAGCCTCTGCTGTTTTTTTCAAGACAAAATCGTAATTAAGCAATTCCCAGGTATTTTCTACTGAGGTCCATCCGACATAACGCGGTGTTAACTGCTCCTGTAGCTTTTCTGAGATAAAAATGAATGCAAGTCCCATTAAACCCATCATCCATTTTTGCGTACCTGCGGCGAGAAAGTCAATGTTAAGATCCTGTACATCAGTCTGTAATGCACCAAGCCCCTGAATTGCGTCAACACTTAGAATGATATTATGCTGACGGCAATATTCTCCAAGGGTTCTCAAATCAACTCTGTAACCGCTGAGAAACTGAACCTGACTGATAGAAATAAGTCGTGTCCCGGGCTTAATTGCGGAGATGATTCTCTCTGTTGTGACAAGACCATTTGATGATTTTACAAAATCGACTTCAACACCTTGCGATTTCAGATTGAGGAACGGGTAAACATTTGAAGGGAACTCAATATCGTTAAGCAGAACGCGGTCACCGTGCTTCCAGGGTATTCCTTGTGCAAGTACATTTAATCCATTCGAAGTATTATCAACAAACGCTATACGGTCAGGATTGGTATTAATGAGTCGTGCGAGTTTTTCTTTTGTTTCTTTGATTGTGTTCATTACCGTATGATAATCATCAATGCCATACTCGCTTCGCATTGAAAGGTACCCATTAATAGCATCAATCACAGCCTGTGAAAGCGGGCTAACCGCAGCATGATTGAAATAAATCTGCCCGTGTTTAAGGTAAGGAAATAGTGCGCGAACTGATTCAATATCTGCCGATGAAATTTTACTTAACAGAAATTTCTCCTACAAAAAACTAAATGATTGTTTAAAATAGTGAGAATTTCACTTAGTAGAAATTTTTCTTACGGTACAAAAGAATGGTAAACGGCATAAGGAAAATCCGTTTTATTTATGGGGAGTGGTCAGCTTTTGTTTTTTGCAGAAATGTATGGAAGCTGTTATTAACTGCATATAACGCCTTTGCGAAAGTTACAGGAAATATCTATTATTCAGTTTTAATTACTGCAATTTTTTAATGAGAAAATTTCGGAATACAATTTTCTAAAGGCGCTTAAGGAACTATGGTCGAGGTAAACAAACCGTTATTAAGGCATTTAGCGTATTTATATCTGTCTTTCGCTCATCTTACCGACTCAGAATTATCCGAGGATGAATTAGTAGTTGCAAAAGAACGATTAAAGAAGTATGCATCCCCTGATATTGATATCGAAAAGCTAATGACAGAAGTAATTCATTGGTATAACTCCTCCTCCGAAACCCGTTTGCAGGTAGTTAATAGTATAGCTGTAACATTTCATTTTGAAATGCAGGATAGGGAATTTAAGCAATCAATATTGCGTGACTTAGTTTCTATTGCCAAAGCAGATAAGAAATTTTTACCCGCAGAGAGGCAGTTTATCGAGGTGGTAGCAAAAGCCTGGAATATTGATTTTACTATTATAGAGAACTGATTATTTGTTTAGGAGATGCCTGAGACTCGCCTCGAGGGTTGAATAAGTAAACTGAAATCCTGCTTCTAACATTCTGGTTGGAATCACACGCTGACTTCCCAAAATTTCTACTGCAACCTCTCCAAGAAGTAATTTCAAGGCAACTGCCGGAACCTTAATAAATGAGGGTCTTCGCATAACTTTTCCAAGCGTTTCAGCAAATTCATTCATTGTGACCGGATTTGGAGCAACAGCGTTAAAAGCTCCGGTAAGTGATTTAGATTTGAGAGCGAATACATACATATTGACGACATCCGCAATATCTATCCACGAAAAATATTGTCTTCCATTGCCGAGTGGCCCGCCGACAAAAAATTTAAACGGGGTGAGCATTTTTTTCAGTGCTCCGGAATCCGGTGATAATACTACTCCGGTGCGTAAACTAACAGCACGCACTCCAATATTCTGAAACATCGAGGTCTCCTTTTCCCATTGAACAGTTACATCGGTAAGGAATCCGGAACCCTGATCACTTGACTCATCGAGTTGTTCAGCACCCCGATCGCCATAGAAATTTATTCCTGATGAACTGATGAAAACCTCCGGCTTCATTTCCAGATCACTTACTGCATCTCTTAAACGCTTTATAGGTTCAATCCGGCTTGCAAGGATTTCTTTTTTGTATTTGTCATCCCATCTTTTTTCTGCAACATTTGCTCCGGCAAGGTGAATAATGGCAAGTGTCTTTTTTAATTCTTCTGTGTAAGGGAAGGAAGAGTAGTAATCCCATTCGAGGTACAAGACATTGCTAGTAATATGTTGACGGTGAATTTTTCTGGTAAGTAAAGTGACATTATATCCCTCATTTAATAATTTATTTGTCAGCCGGGTACCTATGAGCCCTGTGCCTCCGGTAATAAGTATTGTTCGATTTTCGTTCATTTATGGTAATCAGCTCTTATTTGCTTTGAAATTGCGTGCATTCCACAAAAAAAAGAGCGAAAGGCTTATAATTGACAATAAAATTATTTTTCTAAATGGGTTCTTTTTCATAATCATAAAAGTTTCTAATTTTCTCTATTTAACAATACAAAGTTACGGCAAGTTTCACTGGTATGAAAAATTCTTCACGATTGCAATTTATTGACCTTCACAGGGGTACGGTAATTCTTATTATGATTGAAGTGCATGTTTTTAATGCACTAATGCTGCCGGAACTTCGTCAGACAGGCTGGTTCAGTATTCTTAATTTTATTAACGGTCTGGTTGCTCCATCGTTTCTTTTTATTTCGGGTTTTGCATTTGTGTTGGCAAGTGATAAGAAAATCGATGAATTCAGGAAATTTGGTTATCAGTTCTGGCGTCAGATAGGACGGATTTTGCTGATTTATTTTACTGCATACCTGTTGAGACTACCGTATTTTTCACTTTCAAAAACTCTTGCCAAGGCTACCGAAGAACAATTGCGTTTGTTTCAAACGGTGGATGTATTGCATACAATTGCAACGGGACTTTTATTCCTTTTCTTAACGAGATTACTATTCCGTGAGAGAAACCGATTTGCGATATTTATTGGCGTACTTTCAGTAGTAGTTTCGATGCTGGCTCCGGTTTTTTGGCGCTCTGATATACATTCTGTACTCCCTTTCTGGCTGGCAAATTATTTTAATCCTTCGAACGGCTCACTTTTTCCGATATTCCCCTGGCTGGGCTTTATATTTAGCGGGGCGACATTCGCATTTTTCTATACCTCAGCGAAAGGCAAAGGGCAGGAGGATATGTTTCTACAAAAAGCCGCTATATTTTCAGTAGTATTTATTCCTCTTGGGCATCTTACTATAGCTCCCGTATCATTCCTGCACATACCTCTTCCAAATCCAAACTTTCTCTTTTTTCTTCTGAGGATTGCTTATGTAATCGCAATTCTTTTTATATGCTACAAAATCAGTTTGAAGATAGATGTATCCAAATCGTTCGTTGTTTTGGCGGGAAAAGAGTCGCTGTTAATTTATTATGCACATTTGCAGGTAATTTATCAGAAAATTTTTCAGGACAAGAGTCTTGCAAACTGGGTTAATAATGAGTTTGGAGTATGGGAACTACTAGGCACAACATTAGTAGTTTCTGCAGTTATGATTTTACTGGCATATCTGTGGAATAAGACTAAAGTATTATTGGAAGATAAAACAAAATATGTTATACCAGCCGGAGTAACAATTATAATACTCTTATTTTTGCTAAGGTAAGTAACAATCAGTTTGCATTTGTTTTCTGATTGAGCCGTTTCAGAAGGAAAAGAGCGCTTTCCTTATAATCCACAGTACCAAGTTTCAGAGCATTTTCACAATCATTTTTTGCGGCTTTGTAGTACATCATATTCATATTGATCATAGCTCTCAGGTAATATGCATCGGCAAAATTTGGGTCAACTTTAATTGCTCTGTTTATTTCGCGTAATGCATTATCAGTTTCGCCGAGCAGGTTGTAACAAAACGCTTTCATAAAATATGCGCGTTTATGCGTCGCATCTATGTGTATTACTCGGTCATAATCGAATATGGCACCGGTATAATCTTCCATTTTAATTTTTAATTCAGCGCGTGCAGTGTATGCATTGATAAAATCGGGTTTAATGAGCGCTTTCGTAAAATCGGTCATTGCCCCGGTATAATCGAGCAGTTCAATTTTAGCAAGTCCCCTGTTATAATAGTAGAGATAATTATCCGTACTGAGTTGTATCGCATGAGAAAAATCGCTGATTGCTTCAGGGAAAGACTTTACCTTAAAATATGCCAGCCCCCTCTGATTATAAAAATTGGCATTTCCCGGATTTAGCTCGATGGCACGATCAAATAACCGGATTGCCTCATCGAAGTTTCCAAAGGCAATCTCAATATCACCCAACAGGAAATACGAATTTGCATCATTGGGGTTCGCCTCAAGAATTTTATAAAAATCTTCTCTGGCGCTCTCTGAGTCATTAAGGAGCTTTTTTAACTGTCCGCGGCGTTGATGAATGTCAGTTCTGTTAGGCTGGATCTCCAGAATTTTGTTATAATCTTCAAGCGCTTCATTAAACTTTTCCATTTTCACAAAAGTTTCGGCCCTTGTAAGAAGCGCATCGGTATAATCGGGTTTTGCTTTTATTGCTGAATTCAGTTCTCTAATCGCATCGGGTAAACTATTGATACAGATATACACTTTCGCCAGTGTAAGGTACGATTTTGCATTGTTATGATTGATTGACAGAGCCTTGCGTAAATCGTAAATAGCCTCGTGATACTGAGAAAGATTCATTTTCGATTCCCCTCGAAGAATCCAAGCCTCATCGTTGTTCGGTCGTAATTGAATCGCTAAATTAAAATCAATTATAGCTCTTTTATAGTCAACAGTGGACATGTGAATTATTCCGCTCAATATTATAGCGTTGTAATGATCAGGTTGACGCCCCAGTACATACTGAACATCTTTCATTGCATCTTCAAATTTCCCCTGTGAGGTATAAATATGAGCTCTGTGATACCATGCGTTGACATAGACTTTATCTTTTTCAATATAAGTGTTAAAATCATTAAGAGAACTCTGCATATCACCCAACTCTTTTAGAGAGAGTCCACGGGCATAATAAACCACACTTTTAAATTCGGGATTTAACTCGATTGTTTTAGAGAGATTCTCAACAGCAGCCGTATGGTCTTTTAACTGTTGATAACTTAGCCCGCGATAAAAATACAATTCTGCAGATTCCTGTCCTGAGGCAAGAAGAGAATTAAAAATATCAATTGCTTCAGTAAATCTGTTCTCTTTATAACAAGTTACCCCGTCGGAGTATTTAGGGGTGCTTCCTTCCGTGAAAATTGTTTTGAGAAAACTCATTAATCAACATCCTTGTTTACAGCCGTAAATTTGCCGGCTGGTTCCATATTTTTGCTACTGCGGATAGTATTCCGGAATAAATAAAGAATCCGCTTTCCTTTAAGGATCGCCCGATAAAGCGTATATTTACAGTTTTGACGAAATAGTTTTTATATTATCCGGCAGTATCGAATCCAGTTTATGAATACACAAAACTCTACCGAAGTAAATAAGTTTTTTCGGTTCGAAAACGAGATTTACTCCTATCGTAACGATATATTATACATAGAGGATATACCTCTCACCTCAATTATCGAAAAAACCGACACACCAGTTTATATCTACTCTGCGAATTTTATTAAAAGACAGGTTAAGTGTTTTCGGAGGGCGTTTCAGGAAATTGACCACAAAATATTCTACGCGGCGAAGGCAAATTTTAATATAAGTATTATCCGACTTTTATATTCAGAAGGCTGTGGAATAGATGTAAACTCTGCAGGTGAATTTTACCGGGCGCTTAATGCGGGAGTAAATCCCGGTGAGATGTTGCTTACCGGTGTAGGTAAAACTACGGAAGAAATACGCCTTGGATTAGACAAAAGAGTTTTGATGATTAAAGCAGAGTCTGCGAGTGAAGTGGCGCAGATAAATGCAGTTGCACGGAGCATGGGAATAAAGGCTCCTGTTGCCCTTCGTGTAAATCCTGATGTTGATGCAAAGACACATCCCTATATTTCAACCGGACTTTCAGAAAATAAATTCGGATTGCCCGTAGAAGAAGCCGTTTCAATTTTTATGAACCACCATTCATACTCCAATGTGGAATTCACCGGAATTGATATGCATATCGGTTCGCAAATTACTTCAATAGCTCCTTTTGCTGAAGCCGTGAAAAAACTTTCTTTACTTGCAATAAACCTTCGGGCAAACGGAGTGAATTTACAACATATAGATATCGGCGGGGGAATTGGGGTTCGGTATTCTGATGAAAATGTATTTGATATTACAGATCTTGCTGAAGCAATTTTACCTGATCTGAAAAAAACCGGAATGGATGTGTTTTTTGAACCGGGAAGGTATCTTATTGCAAATGCGGGTGTGTTGGTGACTGAAGTAACATATAAAAAGCAGAATGGCAGTAAGAATTTTCTTGTAGTAGATGCGGCGATGAATGACCTTCTTCGACCCAGCATTTATGGTGCGTATCATCATATACAACCGTTGAAACTTGATGAAACACGCAGTAAAATAATTTATGAGGTTGTAGGTCCTGTTTGCGAAAGTGGCGATTTTCTTGGTAAGAATCGTGAATTACAGGAGATGGAAGAAGGAGAGTTCCTTGCTGTTTGCTCTGCAGGGGCGTATGGTATGGTAATGGCATCAAATTATAATGCCAGACGCAGGCCTCCGGAAATTCTGGTAGATGGTAAAAATTGGAGATATATAAGAAGGAGGGAAACCTTCGAAGAGATGATTGCTGGTGAAGTTGATATTTCACTTAATCAATGATATACAAATTTGCAAAGTGTATAAAAAAATCTGAATTCAATAAAGGAGTAATTACAAACAATGTTCGATATTCGATTAATACGGGAAAATCCTGAGTTTGTTAAGCAAGGTTTACTTTCAAAAAATGAGCATCGGGATATTGATGAAATTCTCGCACTTGATGAACAGCGCAGACAGCTCATTTTTGAAACCGATGAGTTAAAATCCAAAAGGAATACAGTTTCGGCGCAGATTCCGAAAATGAAAAAATCTGGTGAAGATACAACAGCAGTTCTCGCCGAGATGAAAAATGTATCAGATACCATCACAGCGAATGATACACGGCTTCGCGAGTTAGATGAAAAATTAAATACTATTTTGCTCACCTTACCTAATCTTCCGCATTCCTCCGTACCGGTTGGTAAATCTTCAGAAGAGAATGTTGAAGTGAGAAGATGGCTGCCGGAGGGTTTTAGCTTTGAAAAGGCGGATTATGTGCAGGATCATGTGCAGTTGGGGAAAAAATTAGATATCCTTGATTTTGAGCGGGGTACAAAAATTTCGGGTTCCGGATTTCCGTTGTATAAAGGTAAGGGCGCAACACTGGAAAGGGCGTTGATAAATTATATGCTGGATTTTCATCTGAATTATCATGGGTATTCCGAAATATTTCCACCGTTTCTTGTTAACCGCGATTCAATGCAGGGCACCGGTCAGCTACCAAAAATGGCTGATGATATGTACACGATTGAACGAGACGGTTTATATCCTGTTCCGACTGCGGAGGTACCGATAACAAACATCTATAGAGATGAAATTTTACCGGAAAATCTCTTACCCATAAAATATGTAGGTTACTCTGCGTGTTTTCGTCGAGAAGCTGGATCATACGGTAAAGAATCAAAGGGCTTTCTGCGAGTTCACCAGTTTAACAAAGTGGAAATGGTAAAATTTGTGAAACCGGAAACGAGTTATGATGAATTGGAAAAACTCGTCGCTGATGCTGAAGATATTTTAAAGGCGCTCAATATCCCTTACCGGATACTGATGCTTTGTTCCGGTGATTTGAGTTTTTCAGCTGCAAAGTGTTATGATATTGAAACATGGTCACCGGCAGAAAACAGATGGCTCGAGGCATCTTCGTGCAGTAATTTTGAAAGTTTTCAGGCACGCAGAGCAAACATCCGATATAGAAGGGAAGACACGAAGAAACCTGAGTTTGTGCATACATTAAACGGAAGCGGCCTTGCAACAAGTCGTCTTATGGTTTCGTTGCTTGAAAATAATCAGACTCCTGAAGGGAAAATAATTGTACCGAAAGAATTACAGAGGTACACAGGATTTTCTGTAATTGAATGATTAACCAATTAAATGTCTGAACATACCCAGAGAAAAAGATGAGAATGAAAAAAACAAAATTTTTTCTTATATCTTTTCTAATACTGGCTGTATTTATAACAGCCGGCACCTCGCTGAAAGATGAGGATGTTGACACTGCATATCAGAATGCAAAAAAAGGAATGTATTGGGGACTCTCTCATCTGAAAAGTATGAAAACAAAATTAGACGAAAAACTGATTAATGATAACACTCTGACTGCCCGAGTAAAAGTGGAGAAAGAGATTAATGGAATATCAATTACCTCGATTGGGTACGATGGATCAACGGAAGTAACTATTACTGTTTACAGGACTTATGAAAGTTTATTGAAGGATGGATATGTAGGGGAAAATTACAGTAAGGACAAATATCAGGAGAAATAAAATGACTTCAGGTTCATATTTCCGTGTGTTGAGAATTCTTCACATTGCACTAACTATGGGCGTAATGTTTTTTTTAGGTGTTGGTTCATATATTACCTTTTTTAGTCCACCAATAACGCCTCCGGAAGAAGAGTTCCCCTTTGTCTATTTTACAATTCTTCTGTTAATTTCAATGTCAACGGTAGGCATAGGTTTGTTTGTGTTCCGTGTAATACTAGCAAAAATTCCTAAGCAGGAGTCACTGCGAAGGCGATTGCAGGTCTATCAAACAGCATTTTTGATAAAGATGGCGTTACTTGAAGGTCCGGGCCTTCTTTCGGGTGTTTTTCTCATACTTACCGGTAAGTGGATATTTGTTGTCGTCGGTGTAGTACTTGTAGCATTTATGTTAATGCAAGTTCCAACAATAGATTCCGTTTCACAGTCGCTTGAACTTCCGGTTACGGAAAGAGGGATTCTTGAAAATCCGCAAAGTATCATCGAATAATTTCCTTGTGTAAGTCTTGCTTAAAGTAGTAAAAATCTCTGTCATAGCTCTTGTTTCAGTCTTAATGATATTTATCGCTGCTCTGGGAATCAGTTATTCAGTACTGCGTGGATCCCTGCCGCACTATACAGGCGAGCTTGGTGTAAGCGGTATAAAATCAAGCGCCGAAGTTTACAGAGACTCTCTTGGTATTGCCTATATTATTGCGGAAAATGAAGAAGACGGAGCTTTTGCCCTTGGATATGTTCATGCACAGGAGCGCATTTTTCAAATGGATCTTGTACGAAGAGCGGGATTGGGAGAGTTGAGTGAAGTACTTGGTGAAAAAACTATCCCCTTTGATGAACTCTTTCTGAAAACAGGAATTAAACATACCGCTGAAAAAATACTATCTTCTTTAGATAAGGAATCTCTTGCAATTATGGAAGCCTACTCAAGGGGAGTAAATGCATTTCTTGATAATGAGAATGTTAGGTTACCTGTTGAATTTGATATACTGCAGTATAAACCGCGCCATTGGAGACCGATCCATTCAATTATAATGAGCAAAATGATGGCATGGGAGCTAAACATTGCATGGTGGGAAGATATAGCCTTCACCCATATTGCTTCAAAAATAGGTTCCGAATTGACTCGACGGCTTATACCCGATTATCCTCCTGATGCTCCCCTGATTATTCCTTCCCAGTCAGAGTCTATTAATAAAAAACTGCTGGGATTTCTCGATGTCTATAAAGAATATAGAAAGTTCACTAATCAGAATGGATCGCTTACGGGGTCGAATAATTGGGTAATCTCAGGGAAACTTTCTCAAAGCGGAAAACCGATAATTGCAAACGATCCGCATCTTGCATATAGTGTTCCGGGCAGATGGTTTGTGTGTGTCATTCGTGCCGGTTCGTGGAATGTTGAAGGATTTTCGTTACCCGGTATTCCAGCAATAGTTATTGGAAAAAACCAGAATGTTGCATGGGCATTGACTAATGTAATGGCGGATGAGGCTGATTTTTATTATGAAACTATTGATACTGTAAAGCAACAATATTTCCTGGATGGACAGTGGAAACCACTTAAGATTGTAACAGATACAATCAAAGTGAAATCGCAATTGCCTTTACCTGTTAAGACATATTATACACATCGGGGTCCTGTAATTTCAGGTGTTCATCCTTTCCCGAAAATATTTCCAAATAATACTCACACAACACAAGCCATTAGTATGGCGTGGGTAGGAAATGAGGTATCAAATGACTTCAGGGCTTTTTACCGGATTAACAAATCAACGGGTTGGGAACAGTTTAGAGAGGCTGTTGGTGATTTTTGTGCACCCGGACAAAATTTTGTGTATGCTGATATAGACGGTAATATCGGTTATGTATGTGGAGCGAAAATCCCACTGCGCGGTCAAAATCTTCCTATGTTGATTAACGATGGGACTTCTTCTGCCAATGACTGGAAAGGATTTGTACCATTTACTTCAATGCCTGTATTATTCAATCCGGCACAGGCATACATTGCTACCGCAAATAACAAAACATCAGAATCGTTTCCGTATTATATTTCAAATTTGTGGGAACCTGATTCACGCATTACGCGAATCCGACAACTTTTAGAAAAAAAGGAGAAGCATTCCATTTACGATTTTCAAAAATATCAGATTGATGTTATCTCTCCATTTGCGCAAAAAATATCGGGATACCTGACCGAAGCTTTTAATGGTATTGAGATAACGGACAAAAATTTAAAGTTAGCTATTGAGTTAATTGAAAAGTGGGATTATTCTTTCGGTTTGGAAAGCCAGACGCCGGCAATTTATTCATATTTCTTAGTTCATCTTATCAGAAATACCCTTCTCGATGAGTTAGGTCCGGAGTTATTAAACGAATTTTGTTTTGTACCGCATGTACCGTTGCGATCTATTGAGCGATTGTTAAGAGAAAATACCACAGAATTTTTTGATGATAAGAGAACACAAAAGAGAGAAAGTCGCGAGGAAATAATCAGAAAAAGTCTTAACGATGCTTTAGATGAGATGGAGTTGCTGTTTGGTACCGATATAACATTTTGGCAATGGGGAAATATTCATAAAGCACGCTTTCATCATTTTTTCAGTGGTGCTTCTGCTGTTACTGACCGTATTTTTAATTTTGCGCAATTTCCTGTGGATGGCGATGGTACAACAATATTCAATACCGAATACCATTTTTACCGGTATGAGGGAGAACCTGAAAACTTCCGGACTGCGCCATTTGAAAATATATTAGGTCCTTCGATGAGATTTATTTATGATTTTTCGAAAAACGATGAGTTTTTAATGGTAATGCCCGGAGGACAATCAGGAAATGTTTTTTCTCCACATTATAATGATTTGCTGAATATATGGAAAGATGGGAAATATGTTACTGTACAAACTTCTCTGTCTGCAATCCGCAAAAATACAAACAGACTTGTATTGGGTAGAAAATAAACAATAAAGTTTTATTTTGTTTTAAGATTCAGTTTTTCACACGCCAATAAGATTGCCGTTTCTATAGAAATTCTCTCCTCAATAAAACCCATCACTTCTTTTTTAAATTTTCGTAACTTCGTTAAGGGTACACGTATTCCGTAGAATTTGAGAGCGAGTTCATAGAAATTTATCATCAGAACACCATAGTTTTATTTAGATTATCGAAAATTAAAAAGCCGACTTTAGGTTATTCGTGATTTAAGTCAAAATATCAGTCCCGAAAAAGGACTTTATGCCTACAAATTCACAATTGTATCTGTTTAACTGTCAAAACCGGCTTTTGTTCCAATAATCTTAGCCTCATTATAACCAACGGATCATATCACCGGTTTTTATACCCTTCAAATCACAATAACCTGCATTGAGTTCGAGGACATATTTAGCAGGTTGTGTAGAGCGATAAGATTGTTCCGAATAGGGAGTAGTATTCTTATGTATAGTAACAATCCGCCGCTCTGAATTAATAAAAAGCATATCAAGTGGCAGGATAGTATTCTTCATCCAAAAGGACCGAATCTCTTCATCAGGAAAAATAAATAACATCCCTTCATTCTCAGCCATGGTTTGGCGGTACATCAGTCCGAGCGTGCGCTCATAATCCGTATCGGCTATTTCAATGTCCACTTTTGCTATTTCAACACCGAGAGAATCAACAATAGTGAGTAAACCTTCTTTTTTAAATCTGTACTGTTTTGGTTCGGGCTCAGGCGCCGGTGGATTTATATTCATATAAATAAGTGATGCGATTATGAGGAAAAAAAGAATAACAACAAGATATTTTGTAATTCCTGATACTGACGAATTACTCTTTACCGTTGAATTTTTTTTAATTTGTTTTTGCTTTTTTTTCATTACCAGAAAAATTAAAAATAATGACAAACAATATACTTGATAGAAATGAAATTGTGCTTCGCCCTGCACAGGAAAAACTTTTCATTAGCGGATGGGGCGAAACTGTAAAAGATGGAACAATTACCGAGAAAATTATTTACAATTCCGGCGGAATTAAGGTAGTAGGTTACCTTGCCTATCCACGAGAAAGAGAAGTCGGGAAAAAATATCCTTGTGTTATGTGGAACAGGGGTGGGTATAAAAA
>CAYTLQ010000032.1:0-13420 GCA_964438715.1 uncultured Ignavibacteriaceae bacterium | reverse complement strand
AATAGTAATGAGTTTTTATTGAGTTTATTGAAAAATGAAGGAATATCTCAAAAGCCAGATAAAAATTCCGGAGAAATAATTTTGTTGAGGGAAGAAGATAAATTTTACAAAAACAATGAAGATTTTTTTCGGAGATTAGTTTTTTATGGAAATAATGAAAAAAATGCCTGCCGGTTTTTCAACGGGCAGGCATTAAATGAGAATGAAAATCAGCGTTCGTCTATTGGGATGTATTTCTGATTAACTTTACCTACATAAATCTGGCGGGGACGGTAAATACGAAGTCCCGGATCTTCCCGCATTTCTTTCCATTGAGCCAACCAGCCGGGAAGCCTGCCAAGAGCAAACATAACGGTAAACATATTAACAGGGATGCCGATAGCTTTGTAGATTATACCGCTGTAAAAATCAACATTCGGATATAATTTGCGTTCAATAAAATACGAGTCTTCAAGCGCAACCTGCTCGAGATTTTTAGCAATCTCCAGAAGTGGGTCATTAATACCGAGTTCATTAAGTACACGGTCACAAGCCGCTTTCAGAATTTTTGCCCGTGGGTCAAAGTTCTTGTAAACGCGGTGGCCAAATCCCATGAGCTTAAATCCGGAATTCTTATCTTTTGCCATGTTTACATATTTTTTATAATCACGATTATCCTGTCGGATAACTTCGAGCATTTCAATAACTTCCTGATTTGCACCGCCGTGTAATGGTCCCCAAAGTGCGCCGACGCCTGTAGATATGGTTGCAAATAAGTTAGCATGACTACTTCCTGACATTCTAACTGTGGATGTACTGCAGTTTTGTTCGTGATCGGCATGTAAAATCAGCAGTTTATCCAAAGCATCTTCAACTACCGGATTCACTTCGTAGGCTTCGGAGGGAACACCAAACATCATGTGAAGTAAATCGCCGGTATAACTTAAATCGTTACGCGGGTAAATGTATGGCTGACCAAGCGATTTCTTGTAAGCAAATGCGGCTATAGTTTTAATTTTCGCGATAAGACGAATTATGTTCAGCTTAATATCGGTTTCAAGATCGCTTTCCGGATAGAATGCAGAAAGAGATGCAATCATTGAGGAGAGAACACCCATAGGATGAGCAGTTGGCGGGTATCCTTCAAACATCTTTTTCATATCCTCATGAATAAGACTATGATGCGTAAGATCGTACTTAAATTTTGCGTATTCTTCCTTATTAGGAAGATGTCCGAAAACGAGAAGGTAACTGACTTCAATGAAATTTGATTTTTCAGCGAGTTCTTCTATCGGAATTCCCCGATAATGTAATATACCTTTTTCGCCGTCAATAAATGTAATGCTGCTTTTGCATGAACCGGTGTTTCCGTAACCCGGGTCAAATGTGATTGCTCCGCTCTGGTTTCTCAGAGATTGTATATCGATACCGATTTCGCCCTCAGTACCAACGATAACGGGAAGTTCGTATTCTTTTCCTTGGAGGATGAGTTTGGCTTTTTCCATAGAAACCTACATTCTTAAGTTTTAGTAGTTTGTGTACAGGAATCTTATTTGATGAAAATTAAGCATTTTTTTGTAGATTATCAATGAAGTCTTATGTAATTAATCTTTCGGTAACACTATCCCGATAAGTTTTGTTTCGGTAAAATCGGTACTACCTGATATTTCTTGTTTATAAGAAAGTTCTTGTTATATAAAATTTCAGAAATACAAACCTTGATTGAAAACAACGACCAAAAAATTCTTCAGTACTGCCTTTGTTATACTGGCAGAAGCGGCAGAAGATTAAGCCCAATTTTCCTTCCGGAGATCCTATGTTATTAACGAATCTTAAAATTGCGGTGGCGGTAACATTTTCTCCCACCGGTAAATTGCTTCTTCGGGAAGCAGTGAACATTTCAAAAAAAATGCAAGGGCAGTTGTACCTGATAAACATTTCTTCAGAGCCTGAGGAGTCTCAAAAAGAAATTGTGCTTCTTATTAAGGAGATGGGGGTTGAACAATTAGTGTCTGATGTTACATGTTTGCGAGGTGATGTCGCCAAATTATTAACAACATATACCCGAAAAATGTCCATTGGGCTCCTTATTCTTGGCGCATTGGAAAAGGAAGATCTTTTAAAGTACTATGTTGGTTCAATTGCACGCACTATTATGCGCGACGCTCCCTGTTCATTGCTCATCTTAACACCTGAAATGCTTGAAAATCCGAGATATGATATCATGGCTGTTAATGTTGATTATTCTCCTGAAGGAACAAATGTAATAAGATATGCATACGATCTTTCAAAAATTCTCGGCACCAATGAAATTATATTAATACGGGAAATCTCCGCCCCCGGACTTTCAATAAGTATTCACGAAACCGGTTCAGTTGCTGAAACGGAATCCGTTCGGCAACAATGGCAAAAAGATGAGAAACTAAAACTCGATTTACTTATACGGGAGTTGAATCTCAGTGGTACTGCCATAAAAAAAGTATGTCTTTTTGGGAAGCAGGGCTTTGAGGCTTATGAGCATGTTAAAAACAGTTCGGTAAATCTATATGTTATTGCTGCTCCTGAGAAAAAGTTACGACTTATAGACAGGATTTTTCAACATGATCAGGAATATTTGTTTAAGGAGTTGCCCTGCTCATTACTGTTGCTTAAGGAGCCTTCCCATTGAGATTGACGGCTCATGATACGGTTGTATTTTTATTAGCGATTGCAGCAATGCTGTTCACAGCACGGTTTTTTGTAGAAATAGTCAGAAAATTCCGGCAACCTGTTATTATTGGTGAGTTAATAGCTGGTATTATTTTGGGTCCGGGGATTTTGGGTTATTATTTCCCCGATTATTTCCAATTACTATTTAGAAGCTCGCTTGTAACTATTGCCTTAGAGGGACTAACAGTATTGGGCATTATAATGCTCTTAATTGTTACAGGCCTTGAAATTGATCTCTCGGTACTTGTAAGACAGAGAAAAACAGCGGTAGTAACATCATTCTTTTCATTTGTTTTCCCTTTTATTCTTGGTAGCACGCTTATTATTTACTTCCCATGGCTTCTTGGAGTTGAAAAGCCCAATATAATTTTTGGGGTTTATATGGGCACTGTATTGGCAATTACCGCACTACCGGTGGTTATAAGAAGTCTTATGGAACTGAAAATCCTCAATACTGATATCGGGTTGACAATAGTGGCTTCAGCGATGTTTATTGATTTAGCAGGGTGGCTGATTTTCTCTCTTATTCTTGGTTTTGCCGGCTCAGCGGAAAGTGGATTTAATATATTTGAGAAAGTCATACTTGTAATAGTATTTACACTTGTTACTTTAATTCTACTGCGTAAACTTATACATATAATTCTTCCTCATATACAAACGAAGCTCATTTTTCCGGGTGGAGTACTGAATTTCGTTTTTATTGCCGGGTTTCTAGCCGCGGCATTTACTGAATTTATTGGTGTCCATGCCATATTTGGTGCATTTATAATGGGAATTGCGATCGGTGATGCACCTTCGTTAAAAGAAGAGACAAGAGAGGTATTACAGCAGTTTGTTACGAATATTTTTGCACCATTATTTTTCGTATCAATAGGTCTTAGAGTTAATTTTATCGCAAATTTTGATGTAATAACCTTACTTACCTTGCTTTTGATATCTGTTTCTACAAAGTTTACCGGCAGTCTTCTCGGTGCACGCCTCTCTGGTTTTACGATGGATAAGGCAATGGTTATAGCAATAGGAATGAATTCCTATGGAGCAATGGAAATAATTCTTGGGGTTACGGCACTTCAATTTAAGCTTATTGACGAAAGAATTTTTGTTGCAATTGCGTTACAGGCATTACTTACCTCGATCCTTGCTCCGTATCTTATGAACAATATTTTGACCAGAAAGCAGATCTACCGCACAGTCAGTAGTTTACTGGGGAAAGGTGGAACAATAATTTCTAATGCCAATACTTATGAGCAGGTAATTAAAGAACTTGCAAACCATGCATCAAAAAAGACAGGATTACCCTCATCATTAATTTTTTCGGAAGTAATCAAAAGGGAAACCGAAATGTCCACCGGGCTTACTAACGGTGTAGCAGTACCCCATGCTAAGATAGATATAAAGTATCCTTTTATTTCTGCGGCGTTTGTTCCGTCAGGGGTAGATTTCAGAGCATTTGACGGTAAACCTTCTTATCTTGTTTTTCTCTTATTAACCAATCCTTCAGACAGTGCCTTTCAGTTGGAAGCATTATCGGTTATCGCCAAAACAGCCTCAGCAGGTTCAGCTCTGGAGGAGGTAATTTCTTGTGTTGAAAGAACTGATTTTGAAAAGAAACTGTTAAATCTGGTAACAGCCATTGAAAAATAAGTTATGTAGTGTATTTTTTGAGATTAAAAGACAAAGTATAAAATTTTAATTATGAAGCGATTACAATCAAAAAAAGTTGGCATGATTGGTTTCCCAGTTGATTTAGGTTCAGGCCGACGAGGTGTTGATATGGGTCCATCTGCCCTTCGGTATGCAAATATTTCTCAAAAGCTCATACAGCTTGGGTATCAGGTAGAAGATTACGGTGACATATCTATAGAAATAATGGAACATCAGAGAGAGGGAAATCCAAAGCTAAAGTATCTTCGTGAAATATTAAAAACATCAAAAATTCTTGCGAAGCGGATTGAAAAAATATTAAATAAAGGACAATTCCCGTTGGTTTTAGGAGGAGACCATAGTATGGCAATTGGAACTCTTGCGGGGATCAGTTCTTACTGTCGCCAGAATAATACCGAATTGGGCGTAATTTGGATTGATGCTCATACCGATATGAATACCGAAGAAACTACTCCATCGGGGAATATACACGGAATGCCTCTTGCTGCCGCAATCGGAATGGGGCATAAGTCACTTACCGAATTTTATGGGTTCACTCCAAAAATCAGCCCTAAAAATGTTGTGGTTATCGGGGCTAGGAGTATTGACCCCGGTGAAAGATTAAACATAAAAGAATCCGGAATTACTGTTTATACGATGAATGATGTCGATAAATTGGGAATACACCGAATAATAACACGAGTGTTAAAAGATTTTAATGAACGAATTGGGCATATACATGTTAGTTTTGATGTGGACAGTGTTGACCCTACAGTTGCACCCGGCGTTGGAACACCTGTACCCGGAGGCTTAAGTTACAGGGAGGCTCATTTGCTTATGGAAACTATTGCAGAGTGTGGTTGTATGTCCTCTCTGGAAGTTACCGAAGTTAATCCAATACTCGACCAAATGAATAAAAGCGCTGAATTCACTGCCGAATTAGTTGCTTCTAGTATGGGCCAAAGGATACTCTGATTTTCTTATGACTACTCCCGCTCGTATTATTCTGTATTCATTTTTGTTTGTTTTTATTGGATTGGGTATCAGGTTCCTTGGAATAGTGAATTTTTCCTCAGAGGCTATATTTGCTTTTGCTTTAATGTTTCTCGGACTTAGTCTCTTTTATACATATTTTGGAACATTCCAACATTCAAAACTATTCCTCTCCTCTACAACATTTCTTTTGGGTGTTCTGCTGTATTTGGATAAAAACATTCAGGGACTAGAAATAAAAAATCTAATTATTCCAATTTTAATTTTTATCCCCGGTATTAACTTTCTCTTATTATACCTCGAAGACAATTCTAAAAGAACATATCTCATACTCTCGGTAGTGTTTCTATTTCTTATAATAGCTCTGGGTATATTCCGGGGAACATTGAGTATTGAAACATTCTTTACATCATTTATTGGTATAGTTACCGCAGGCTGGGCAACATTTCTCTTTCTTATTATGTTGGTTGTTCTGTTTTTTGGTAAAGAGCAGGATATTTAATAAAGTATTTCCAACGCAGAACACGGAATGCCTCTTACTAAATTTTACCGCTTAGGATATCAGGTAAACAAGAAGTAGCAAACACACCAGAAACAGTAAAAATGCCATATATCCTGTTTTGTGTCCACTACTCTAAATTCCCTTTTCCTACGGAGCTTATTTTCTTAATTTTAGCTTATTCTTAATATCCGGAATTAATATGAAAAAGACAGCTATCTTTCTATTGCTATTTGGCTTTATAGCCATAGGGTTTGCCCAGACAAAAAAAATTGATTTTATCGAATATGACCTTCCGAATGGTTTGCATGTCATATTACATAAAGACAATACTACACCAATAGTTGCAATTACCACAACATTTCATGTTGGCTCAAAGAATGAGGACCCGGAAAGAACAGGTTTTGCTCATTTCTTTGAACATCTTATGTTCGAGGGCTCTGAGAATATAAAGCGCGGGCAAATTGATGAATTGATCCAGAATGCCGGCGGGCAATTAAATGCTTCTACCAGTTTTGACCAAACAACATATTACTTTTTGCTTCCCTCAAATCAACTTGAATTAGGTTTATGGATAGAGTCAGAAAGAATGTTGCATGCAAAGATTGACAGCGTCGGTGTTGAAACTCAGAGAAGTGTTGTGAAAGAAGAACGCCGTCAGTCTATTGATAACAGACCATACGGCAGTTTTCTTGAACAGACATTTTCTCATGCCTATAAAGTGCATCCATACCGCTGGACACCCATAGGCTCCTTTCAGTATATCGATCAAGCAACTATTGAAGAATTCCGCGAATTTTACAAAACATATTATGTGCCAAATAATGCCGTTCTTTCGATTGCAGGAGATATAGATATTGAAGAAACAAAAAAACTGATTGAAAAATATTATAAAGATATTCCAAAGGGTAATAAGAAAATTGTAAGGCCGAAAGAAATAGAGCCTGTTAAAACTGCCGAGGTTCGGGATACTGTTTATGACAATATTCAGTTGCCTGCAGTAATACAGGCATACCATATACCGGCACAAGGTACACCGGACTATTACGCAATTAATATGCTTACCACACTATTATCAAGCGGAGAGAGTTCACGACTGTATAAGTCGTTAGTTGATAAAAAACAACTCAGTGTTGCGGCCGGTTCTTTCCCGTTTTCTCTCGAAGATCCGGGCTTGTTTATCTGTTACTCTATCTGTGCGGTAGGTAAAACAGCCGATGATAATGAGTCAGCAATTGATGAAGAAATAAAAAGAGTACAAAATGAATTAATATCGGAAGAAGAGTTTCAGAAGATACGAAATCAAATAGAAGATAGTTTTATCAGTGAAAAAGGCAGGGTTCTCGGAATAGCTAATTCACTTGCTACCTACCATCTTTTCTTCAAGGATGCAAATCTGATTAATTCCCAGATCGACAATTATCTCAAAGTAACGCGTGAAGATATTCAGAGAGTGGCGAAAAAATATCTCACAAAAGAAAACCGTGTTGTTTTATACTATCTTTCTAAACCAAAGAGTAACTAATTGAAAACGGGAAAACAGGAGAATTTATGAAAAAAGTATTTATCGTTATTCTTTTATTATGTAGTTCTGTCATGCTCTTGGCGCAGGTGGACAGAACAAAAGCCCCGAAGCCGGGCCCGGCACCAAAGATTCAGATACCTGAATATCAGTCATTTGAATTACCAAATGGATTAAAAGTATTTGTTGTTGAAAACAGAAAACTACCGAAAGTCAGCATGTCACTGCAACTTAATTACGATCCATTTCTGGAAAAGGAAAATGCCGGATATGCAGATGCCACCGGAATGCTGCTTCGTACGGGCACAAAAACAAGAACGAAAGATCAGATCGACCATCAGGTGGATATGATTGGTGCAACATTAAGCACCAGCGCAAATGGCATTTTTGCAACTTCGCTGAAGAAACATTTTGATAAATTGATGGAGATAAGCGCTGATATCCTGTTAAATGCCGAGTTTAAGCAGGAAGAACTTGATAAGGTAAAAACACTAATGATTAGCACCATAAGGTCTGAGCAGGATGACCCGGGTTCTATTGCATTTAAAGTTCTTAATAAAGTGTATTACGGCGAAGGCCATCCGTATGCTGAGAGCAGTACAGAAGCAAGTGTAAATAGTATTTCGCTTGAAATGTGCAGAAACTTTTACACATCGTATTTTAAGCCAAACATTGCCTATTTGGCATTTGTGGGTGATATAACTCTTGAAGAAGCAAAATCGTTAACAGAGAAATATCTTTCCGGCTGGCAAAAAGGAGATGTTCCAAAATATACATGGAAAAATCCGGAAGGTCCTCTTGTTAATAAAGTAATTGTAGTAGATAAGAGCAGTTCTGTTCAGTCTTCGTTAAGAGTTGGGCATCCGGTACAACTGAAACCGGGCAGTGCTGATGTAATTAAAGCGCGAGTGATGAATACCATTCTCGGTGGTGGAGTATTCCGGCTTTTTGAAAACCTTCGTGAAAAACACGGCTACACTTATGGAGCATTTTCTAATCTGGACGACGACCAGTTGGTTGGTTCTTTTACTGCATCTGCCGAGGTACGAAATGAAGTTACCGATAGCGCTCTTACTCAGATTTTTTATGAACTTAAACGGCTGAGAAATGAACCGGTTACTGAACAGGAATTGGAAAAAGTGAAGAATTATATTACAGGTAGTTTTTCCATTTCTCTTGAAAACCCCCAGACTGTTGCAAATTTTGCAATCAATACAGCCATTTATAATCTTCCTAAAGATTACTACAGAAACTACCTGACAAATCTTTCCTCTGTAACAATTGCCGAGGTCCAGGAAATGGCAAAAAAATACATTAAACCTGAGAATAGTTATATTATTATAGTGGGTAATGCAAGTGAGATAGCTGATAAAGTAAAAAAATTCGGCGTCGCAGGAAAAATTGAATATTACGATACAGAGGGAAATAAAATAGATCCCAATGCATCGAAAGCGCCGGAAGGTGTAACTGCAGAGTCAATAATTGAAAAATATATTTCAGCTATCGGCGGAAAAGATAATTTGCTGAAAGTGAAAGATAGAACCACAACAATGACTGCTAAAGTGCAGGGTTTTGATGTCAACTCAACAATTTATCAGAAAGCGCCAAACAAATATCTTATGAAACTCTCTTTTGCGGGTATGGAACAGTCAATGGTATTTGATGGCGTTAAGGGAATGCAGAAATCGCCAATGGGTGAGAATGTTTTAGAGGGAAGTGAACTTGAGGAAATGCAATTTGAAGCAGAGATGGCAGGTATTGTCAAGCTGAATGAAATGGGTGTGAAACTGGAGTTTGTAGCCGCACAGAAACTAAATGGAAAAGATGTTTATAAGATTAAACTGAAACTAAAAGGCGGTTCAGAAATAATTCATTATTATGATCAGGTATCATCGTTACGGGTACGCGAGGAAAGAACTCTTTCGACCCCGCAGGGTCAGTTTGTACAAACAATTGATTTAGACGATTACCGTGAGGTAAATGGTGTGAAATATCCTTATCTTTTGACACAATCTGTTGCAGGAATGGTTATACCTTTGACCGTAACAAAAATTGAGCTGAATACAAATCTCAGTGACGAAATATTTAAATAATATTTTCCTGTAATTTTGTATTATTGAAAATTCAGTAATTATTAATACACTGCCGGAATCTTAACAAAATCCGGCAGTATTTTTTTTATGGTGAGTTGTTTTAAATATGAATAAATATTCGGTAATTGTATTTGACCTCGGAAATGTGCTTATACCATTCGACTACACTATATGTATAAAGCGTATGAATGAGGTAAGCAAGGGACTTGGTGAAAAGTTCATAAACTTTTATAAAGAGAATTATCATTTGCACAGAGAGCATGAGCGTGGTGACATTTCTGCTGAGCAATTCACCGAAAAAATGCTCGAAGTGCTTGATTATAAATTAACAAAGTTACAGTTCTTCATATTTTTTTCGGAGATCTTCAGCGAGAATACGGAAGTTACGAAACTACTGCCAATACTAAAAAAAGAATACAGGCTTGTGCTTTTATCTAATACGAACGAGATACACAGGCAGTATGGATATAAGAATTATCAATTTTTAGAAAATTTTGAGAAGTTATTTCTTTCTCATGAAGTACGGGCAATTAAACCGGAAGATAAAATTTACAAAGCTGTTACCGAATATACCGGAGAAGAGCCGGGGAGACATTTATTCATCGACGATATTCAGGAGTATTGTGATGGCGCGCGAAGAAATGGGTGGGATGCAATTCAATTTGTTAGTCAAGCTAAACTTATTAAAGACCTGCAGGCATTACATATTATTCCCTGAAAAACAGAAGGAATATATCAGAAGAAAAAAATACTGTCTTTGTTCAGAGTGTAGGTGATACCTTTATAAAATAATTGTGACAGCTCTCGTTCCAACATACTACTATTCTGAAGTTTTATAAGAAAATCAACAGATGTGCTGTTCTCTGCATAATTTGTGTTTGTGATTTTTACTCCGCAGGTATCTAATAAGCGGTAAATTGTTCCTGATTCGCTAAAAGGAAAAGATACAACACCGTTGTAGGCGGGAAATACTTCCTCTCTCTTTGATTGTTCGCAAAGAGTAAAAGCACAATTATAATAAGCCTGCCCAAGAGGTCCGACACCGAGTTTAATTCCGCCAAAGTATCTGATAATTACCAGAAGATTGTTATAAATTCCAAAGTGTTCAATGGCATTAAGTATTCGGATGCCTGCTGTACCAGACGGTTCGCCATCATCTGAATATTTTTGCCCGGCGCCGTACATCCTGTAAGCATAACAATGGTGGGTGGCATCGAAGTATTCTTTTCGTAAAGAATGTAATACTTCACCTGCACTTTCGGAGGAGAAGCAGGGAAAAATTATCCCAATAAACTCTGAGCTTTTTTCTTTAAGTATGAACTTATTTACATCAGGAATGTGATAAAACGATTCTGTATGCTGGCTCATTATTGTAAATACTAATAAAGTAATCCCGTAAGTCGTAGTATTAATAAACCGGTGGAAATAGTAACCGCTGAAAATACAGTAGTGAGAAGAATAATATTACTTGCGAGTTGTGAGTTTGCTCCCATTGCCTCAGCCATAATAAAACTAACAACAGCGGTAGGTGAGGAGAAAAGAATAAAAAGTAAAATTAGATCCGAATCCCGAAACCCATAGATATATGCACCAAAAGTGAGAAGAATTGGAAAAACTACTATTTTTAATATTGTTGCAATGATACTTAAATGGGAAGATTGTAGAACACTCTGTTTACTTAATGAGCCACCAATTCCTAACAGAGCCAGCGGTATAGCAATACGGGCAATCACATTTACAGTTTTCAGCGCCACAGGAGGAGGGGTGATCTGAAAAAAAGAAAATACAAGTGCGACAATAACAGCTACTATCAGGGGGTTCAGTATTATATCCGACACCATTCTTCCTAATGAAACAGTTTTGGAATTCCTGATTGGTAATGTCAGAGCTAAGACAGACAAAATATTATATGTTGGTAAAACAAAAACAAGCATAATAGTTGCTTCTGCAACTTCAGTACTGCCATACATATTGGAAATCAGTGCCAGCCCAACAATTGCAAAATTGCCACGAAAACTTCCTTGAATAAAAGCCGCTTCGTCTTTTGGATCAACCCTTAAGGGCTTAACGGCAATCCATGAGATAACAAAAGAAACCAGTGTTGCAATAATCAGATAGATAATTACTTCAGTGTTAAATTGTTCTTTAATATTAATCTGAGATATCTCCGTAAATATCATGCAGGGTAAAGCAATAGTGAAGACAATCTTTGAAGAGAGAATGATGAAGTTCTCATTGATAAAACCATTACGCTTTAAGATGTATCCTAAAGCAATTATTGAAAAGACCGGGAGAACGGTTTCTGCAATAAAAATAATATCGTTGAACATTTAGTTATATTTCATAAGTGTCAAGGATGAAGGTAATTTTTCAGATATTTCCCTGTCCATGAATCAGGGATATTTGCAATATGTTCCGGTGTTCCTGTGGCTATTACAAATCCGCCTTTATCACCTGCTTCAGGTCCCATATCAATTATGTAATCGGCACATTTAATTACTTCAAGATTGTGTTCGATGATTACAAGAGAATTATTTTTAGCCAATAACATATTGAAGCAACGCATGAGTTTCGATATATCATCAAAATGGAGTCCGGTTGTTGGCTCATCAAAAATAAAAAGAGTATGAGCTCTCTCTCGTTGAGCAGATAGATGCTGAGCAAGTTTTATACGCTGAGCTTCACCCCCGGACAAAGTATTTGAAGGCTGTCCTAATTTAATGTAACCAAGACCGACATCAGCGAGCAATTGTAACAACCGAAGAATTTTATCGTGTCCGTGAAAAAATGTAAGTGCTTCATCAACTGTCATATTCAGCACATCTACGAGATTTTTCCCGCGATAAATTATATCACGAATTTCCTTTTTGTAGCGTGTTCCTTTGCAGTCTTCACATTCGAGGAAAATATCCGCAAGAAATTGCATTTCAACTCTGATGAATCCATCACCCTGACAAGTTTCGCATCTACCGCCCGGTATATTAAATGAGAAATAGCCGGGGGTATAGCCCTTTGCTTTTGCCTGATGAGTGGAAGCAAACAATTCCCTGATTAGTTCAAATGCTTTTATATAGCTTATCGGGTTAGATCGTGGAGTTTTTCCTATTGGCGACTGGTCAACAATCTCAATATTGTCAATACTTTCAGCTCCTGATATTGTATCGAACTTGCCGATTTTTTGCGGTGCCAGCCCAAGGTTTTTTGCAATACCGGCATAGAGTATATCATGCACAAGCGTACTTTTACCACTGCCGCTTACACCGGTTACTACCGTAAACTTATGTAAAGGAAAACTAACTGTTATATTTTTAAGATTATTTTCACGGGCTCCTGTAACAGTAATAGCGCCAAGATCTTTCGTATTACGCTCAGCCGGTATTTCTATTTGTAATTCTTTTCTCAGGTATTTTCCGGTGAGCGATTCATTCCTCGCATTTATAAGTTGCTGATATGTGCCCAGAAAAGTTATCTCACCGCCATTGACCCCTGCTTTCGGTCCCATATCGATGATAATATCTGCCTCTTGCATCATCTCAGCATCATGCTCTACAACAATTACCGAATTGCCAATATCCCGAAGATTTTTTAATATCTTAATAAGTCGTGAATTATCTCTCGGATGAAGGCCTATTGTCGGCTCATCGAGTACATATAGGGTACCAACAAGTGATGAACCTAGAGCAGTTGCCAGATTAATACGCTGTGTTTCTCCGCCCGAAAGTGTTGAACTTAACCGATCTAATGTAAGATAACCAAGTCCTACATCATTAAGATAATTTAATCTGCGGAGCAATTCTTTCATCAGGCGATCAGCTATTGCTTTTTCGTAAGCTGTAAGCTCAAGTGTTCTGAAAAATTCTAGAGTTTGAGCGATAGGTTTCTGAACAATATCGAGAATTGAATGATTGTTTATTTTAACCTGCAGTGACTCTCTCCGTAATCTACTGCCCTTACATGCGCTACAGGTTGTATAACCTCTGT
>CAYTLQ010000031.1:0-3066 GCA_964438715.1 uncultured Ignavibacteriaceae bacterium | reverse complement strand
CTGAACTTGCGAAATATTTTTCCGAAGGAAAGTTTTGTGAGGGTATTTTAGCGGCAGTTGAGGAGATAGGTAATATTTTATCGGTACATTTCCCCATACTTCCCGGAGATAAAAATGAAATCTCCAATAAAGTAATTATCCGTTTATAATTTTTTTACTTATACATTTATGAAAATTCTTCTGTTACTTATAGTACTTCTTTCCGGTATATCTTTTCCGCAATTCATTACACCCGGTACATCCGTAGTCTGGAATATGGATAGTCTGGTTGCCCGTTCCGGTGGCACAGTAACCGGAGCGTTTCCTAATTATCAGATAAACAATCTTGTTACCGTTTCTGCAGGGGATAGGGTTATTATCGGACCGGGTACGATTGTGACATTTACCTCAATGGCAGCAGGGTTTGAAATCAATGGTATGTTCACTGCTCTCGGTGGTCCAGAAAATAGAATTATTTTTACGGCTTCTTTACAAGACTCACTCGGCGCATATCAGGGATTTCGTTTTAACGATACCTCTGTTGACAGCTTGTGTAAAATTCAGTTTGCTGATATTAACTTTGCCTATTATGGAATGCGTGCAGTTGATGCCTCACCGACTTATGAGTATGTCTATCTCTTTAAGTGTCGTCGCGGTATCCAACTGAGTGGGTCGAATGCTGCTATTAGGCATTGTAAAATACAGCGAAGCTATGAATACGGTATTACAATGACGCTTGGTTCTTCTCCGTTAATCGAGTGGAACATCATTTCTGATAATAATACACAAAATACATCACCGAAAAATCAGATTTCAATTGGCACACAGGGCAATAACTCACCTACGATTCGTTATAACAAAATTTCTAACAGTGTGTACTGGAGGACCGGCGGCATTAGTATTTCTGCTTTGTTCTCCGGCTCTTCTTCATCAGCGGTTATAGCCTATAATGAAATTTTTAATAATTCATTCGGTATAGCATTAGCCGGTGGTGATATTACTGCAAAAATTCATCATAATAAAATTTATAATAATACTATTAACCCCGATCCGAATACTTCCGGCAGTGGTATTAATTGTAATGGTACCTCAGTAAATAAACCGGTTATTTCACATAACGAAATATTTGGCAATCATTGGGGAATAACTATTCAGAACTCCACAACAATACAGGAAGGTCCTGCGCCAAATATCGGCGATGTAACAAATGCTGATACTACAGACGACGGATTTAATAAAATATATAATAATGGAAATAATGCGCAGGTATTTGATGTTTTTAATAATTGCACTAACGATGTAAAAGCTCAGAATAACGATTGGGGTGTTTACGACTCTCTTTCTATTGAGGGGCATGTTGTACATAAGGCTGATTCATCATTACGCGGCACTGTGATTTTTATGCCATTCCGAAATCCTGTTGTTCCCGTTGAATTAAGCAGTTTTTCAGCAGTCGGAACAGAATCCGGAGTTCTATTGAAATGGGCAACCGCTTCTGAAAAAAATAACAGAGGATTTACTCTCCTCCGCAGTAAAAAAGACTCAGAAAATTATGAGTTTGTTTCTTTTATTAGCGGGGCAGGTAGTACAATTACCCGAAATGAATATGAATATATTGATTCCCCGGGGTCGGGTACATTTATCTATCGGTTAATTCAGGAAGACTATGATGGTACGAAAACAATGCTATCAGAATTGGAAATAAAACATGAACAAAAACCGGTAGCTTTTTATTTGGAACAGAACTACCCAAATCCATTCAATCCTTCCACAAATATAGTTTTTACCATTTCGGAAAGCAGATTTGTATCACTCGAAATATATGACGCGCTGGGAGCAAAAGTACAGGATATTTTCTCCGGTTTCCTTTCGGCAGGGAAACATATTTATATGTTTAATGCTAACAGTCTTTCCGGAGGTGTTTATTTTTGTCGTCTTCAATCCGGAGCTAATTCCTTTGTGCGACAAATGTTATTGATTAAATAGCGGAGACGCCATGGATGATAAAAACAGGAAACTTTCATACCAGCAGTTACTGAATTTGTTTTTCTTCGGTGATGAGGATAATTTTGGTGAAAAAAAACTTTCAAAAACCCCTTTATTGAAAGAAAAACATTTATTGAAAGTTCAGAAATTTCTTGCTAATCTTTTTTACACAGAACAGGATGGTCTCTATGTCGTATCCGGCAGAATATTCGGGATGTTTCCGGAAACGGATTTCTTTCAGGAGCGAAATATACTGCCTGTTATCTCGGAGCTCTTTTCAAAAAGAAATATTGAAATAGATAAAATTGCCGAGTGCCTTCGTTGTTATTACGGTAATGAATTGATTGAATATGATATACTTGCGTACGGCAGTAAATTTGCGATTGTTATTAACTTGTATGCCTCATTAGAAATGGAAGATATTGATGACCTGATAGCAGATTTACATGAATTTAAACTTCATTTCAGGGAGTTTTCCAATCTATTTGTAACCGGGGCGCTTGCTGCGGCAGAAGTTTCACCCGAAGTAGCCAAATATGCATTCCGCAATGGATTGTATGTCATAGTAAAATCCGGTAAAACAATAAAACTGATGAACCGGAAAAACTTTAAACCCAGGGTTTGGTAAGAGAAAGCGATAGCGGCATGCATAGAATCGCTATCGCCGCTATACACAAGTAAGGAGCGAATTAAAAACCTTTAAATAAATTTACCATTTCAATTGCTGAAAGCGCCGCATCCCACCCTTTATTTCCTGCTTTTGTTCCTGCGCGTTCTATTGCCTGTTCAAGATTATCGGTTGTAAGTATTCCGAACGATACCGGAACGGAATATTTTTGTGAAACCTGTGCAATGCCTTTTGTTACCTCGGCCGCTATATAATCAAAATGAGGTGTACTTCCACGAATTACTGCACCGACACAAATAATTGCGTCATATTTTTTTGATGCGGCAAGTTTTTCAGCGGCAAGAGGAATTTCAAAGGAGCCGGGCACCTTAAAAATGTCTATCGAATCATCTGAGCCGCCCTGCCGAAGAATACAATCAATGGCGCCGTCCTTTAATTTGTGAACTATAAAATCATTAAATCCTGGCCCTTAA
>CAYTLQ010000030.1:0-19930 GCA_964438715.1 uncultured Ignavibacteriaceae bacterium | reverse complement strand
GCAAACGACTGGTAACCGGTCGTATAAACAGCATTTAGCGATTCTATACTTCCATATTTCTTTTTTATAAACTCATGGAACAGCTCAATTACTCCGGGGTTGTAGTCCACCCTTCCCGAAAGCCATTGGAAAACTCCCACCTCATTACAAATTTGCATCATCGTAATGGGACCATCATTTGCCACCTGATACTTTGCGATCAAAGGCATTACACGATGATACCATTTATCGACATAAGAAAGGAATTCATCCGAAAGATAACTCACCAGATCTTCAGAAATTTTATTTCCGCTTTCATCAAGGGCGAAGGCATTTTTACTAAGTTTTTTCAATAACCACTTTGGCAAGCCCTGATTTTCGTATTCGGCAAGTATATATGGTCCCGGCTTCACAATCAGGTCTAAGCCGATTGTCTTGCAAAGTTCTATATATTTAATAAGATTTCTTGAGGGGTGTGTTAACCCGGTGAAATCAAATGTATTTTCTTCATACTCGTGCCAGTCCCACGGAATGTATGTTGAAGTAGTATTTGCGCCGGATTCCTTTAACAACCGGAGATGTTTTTTCCAAAGTGATGGTTTTAATCTGAAATAATGTATTTCTCCTGAAAGAAGAAAATATGGTTTTCCGTTTTTTATGAAGCTCTTCTTAGCGATACTAACTTGTGACATATACTATCTGATTACACAATAGAATTAATTAATTACCTCAAATTCAATTTTTGCAGGAAATTCTTTTATCACCGGCACCCCATTCTCAAATTGTATTTTATCGGAACCGGAAAAAATTTTTCCATTATTCTGATTTATAACAGTTGCAATTTTTATTCCGCCGGAAGGAATTGTAAATTTATCACCCCACACCTTAATTGCGATGTTCTTTCCGTTTTTTTCAACAGCGTAAGAAATATTTCCGAAATGAGTTGGAAGATTTTCAATAACAACAGCTTGTTTATTCAACATCTCTGCTTTCACTCCGGCACAAATCACCAATTGATTGTGGATCTCATCCTCATACGCAAATAACATTCGTGCCGAATTTATAAAATCTGAACCACACCATGTATGAGGCATATCGCCGATAAATCTTGGGAGCCGTTCATTTCGCCAGACAACTTCAGCCCAATGCTTCCACCCTCGCGGACGCTGATCTTTAATAAAATAGTCTATTAAATCGTAGGCTTTCCCAATCTCTCCAAGCAATATAAACGAACCAATTATCCTGTTCTCATACGGAGTATAGTTCACCCAATCAATGGTATTATTTTTTCTTGAAGTGAAGAAGGTATAATATTTACTAAATGTATTGTAGAGTTTATCCTGAGGAAGAAATTCTTTCTGATTACAGGGATACAATGCAATTGTTGTTGAAGTTGCATCAAAGTCGCCCAGTTCCACACATCCGGGGATGTAATCAATATTTCTAGTTTTTATTGCCAGTTCAAGAGATTGGTATAAGTTTTTCTTAAATGTATCCCGGGTT
Source organism: uncultured Ignavibacteriaceae bacterium (assembly GCA_964438715.1). Taxonomy (GTDB): domain Bacteria; phylum Bacteroidota; class Ignavibacteria; order Ignavibacteriales; family Ignavibacteriaceae; genus CAYTLQ01. Next base: position 18,448 of record CAYTLQ010000030.1, on the reverse strand, counting down.
TTTAGCAAAAAAGGGATATCATCTTTCGCATTAATAATTTCCGCTATACGCAATGCATCTTCAAAACCCTTCATTGCAAAAAAATTATCCCAATATGAATGGCGTGGTTTATCAGAATATCCCTCATGCGAAATTGATTCCGTCAATATTCCGTAATAGGCGCGAATACTATCATTACCGTTTTTATAATAATCGGTTGAGCGTTCTGCAATAAGAGAATTCAAATACTCAACAGCCCCTTTGACCTTTGGATAAATTTCTTTGAGAAACGCTGTATCCTTTGTGAAATTAAAATAATTTTTTACTAAAAAAATAAACTCGCCGTGGCTATCATGTTCCGGCACCGGATCCGCACCTCGTCTGTCAACTACGCAGGGTATTTTTCCATTAGGGAACTGATAACTCGAATACCACTTGATAAAATTCTTGACTTCATCAGTGTATCCCATTTTCATCATTGCTGTTGAAGTAAGACTGCCATCCCTTATCCATGATCTTTCATAAGAGCGGGAACCGGGTTGAGTTCCATAATTATCTTTATTGATCAATATATAGCCTGTATTAGCCCTGATAATATTAATTATCTGTTTCAATTCATCAGGTACACTAAATGATATTCGGTTTATTTTAGCGTCCCACTCTTTAACTGTTTTTGCTAGTTTTTCGTTAAAAACTTTGCGAGGATTTTGTGAAAACTCTTTTGAAGAAAAATCGGTATGTGTTCCATAAAATGGAACAGCAAGTACAAATTCCTCACTTTTCCCCACTTCAAGTTTAAAGTCAAAACTCATGAGACCGGACGCCATCTTGCGGGAATCAGTTATTTGCTCTCGTTTCACCAAACTTTTGTGCAGAAGCTGTTCAACCACATCTCCGGCATTCATTTCACTCAAGGATAAGGTATATTTTGCTGATGAAGAAAAAATTACTTTCTCGTCAACATGAATTTTATTTCCCTTTTTCTCAATACTTTTTATACCGCTTACTCCACCGCTCGTATTCAAAAACTGATATGAGGGATTTACTTGATACGGTCGGATTGCAATATGAAATGTCCCTGTAATGTCCTTATTTGAAAGATTTTTCAACTTGTATTTTATATAAAGCGTTGAATTTTTATTGGCTGTACCGGAAGCAAATGCCTGAATTGTAAGCTCTGTTTCATTACTCACACGCTTAACGATAGGGATGGGAAGATATTCTTTTTCAAGTCCCTGTTCCAAAGATGAATTATCCCAACAAATAAATTTGTCTCCCGTTTCAATAAATGGTTCGAGAGAAAAACTTAATTTATCCACCTCGATCATTCCGTCTTCGTTAATCAATGCTTCTTTTTCATCCGTATCTACCCCTATAACATTCCAGTAGGATTTTTCATTATAAAAATATCGGGGATATATCCCTCTCATTTGTTTGGAGGCAATATTACTTATAAAGGCGTTTTTGGTAAGAGAAAATTCAACAGGTAATAGTTTAATCTCTTTAATTTCAGTTTTTTTATTTACCGCTTGCGTTATTCTTATCTTAATAAATCGCGACTCTGACTCAGGCAGGTAAAAGTATGTCCGTGATAATTTTATATTTTTTGCATCGGCAATTTTGTAATAACTTTTATTGTCTTCCGAGATACTGATTTCTACTTTTTCCGGACGGCTATTACCCCAAATACATTCTATACCTCCGAATTCCTTCAACTGCCTGAAATCGAATACTATTTCAACCGGCTTCTGTGTTTCCGGTGTCCAGATCGTCTCAGCATTGTTGTCATAGAAACTACTACTCTGAATTTCTTTAGAATCTGCAATAATTACCGGAGTGTTATTCATAACCGGATTTTCCGGGAGTTCTTCAAATACCAGTTCATCAAGGTAAACAGTACCTTTACCGCCAACAAAAGATGCTACAGTAAATTCTATTTTTTCTGTTTCTTTGAGAGTTTTATCATTTATAGGACCCCAGGCAAATTCTATATTCCTTCGTTTAACACTGTTTTTCTGCCAGTGTAACGGAAATTCATAATTTCTTTTATTCGTCCACCAGACATTATCACCCGATTTATCGATTAACTTAAATTCAAAATTATTTGAAGGACTTTCTGCCTTAACAAAATAACTGAAACGAAAATTACCACTTAAGTTTAACGGAAACTTTTTCTGAATGCCGCAATATCCGGCTCCGCTGACAAATTCATATTCAAATTTCAGCGCTTTTCCTTTAATTCCATCAACAAGAGCGATTTTTACTTCCACCCCTTCCGATTTAATGATTTTCCAGTCTTCTAAAGAATCAAAACTATCGAGAATCGTAGTTTGTGTAAACGAGGGAGTTAGCAGGATTGCAAATAACAATAGCCCAGTTAGTACAGTTTTGTTCACAGTAATTACCTCTTTGTAAAATCAAGTCGTTTCAGACCATCTCTGACAAATTTGTTTTTCATAAAGTATTTCCAGATTAGTCCCGTGCGGTAATTTTCAATCTGAATAACAATAGGTCCCTGATCTATGCCAATATAATCGGGTCCAATCCAGTTAACTGTTGGATTAAAAGCATCTTTCAATCCATATTTGCCCCACAAACCTTCCGGCCCATATTTCTTAAACATATTGTACAATGCAGGAATACAAATTTCGGGTGCATACGGAATTGAACCTCCGGCTGCTGTCGGAGCAATTGTTCCATCATCAAAATAATTATAACCGGGACCACTACTGCCCCTCCCCGCATATCCATAAAATTTCTTATCGCCGTTGTTGTATGTATCCCCCGGCCCATCGCATGCGGTAATTCCCCATGTTAAAGAATCATAACCAAACCATTGATATGGATTTTCTATACAGTATAACCGTTGCGTAAGAGTTGCTCTGCGAGTATTCTCAAAATAGTCTATGTTCATACTTGCAGTTTCTTGATCATATAAATTTCTGGTATCAATAAACATATGAGAATATTGATGTCCGAAAAGCGGTGGAAATACGAAATGTGCTAACCCGGGATAAGGTTCCTGCCATTTATAGTTATGTAACCAAACTGAATAGGAATTTTCTGCTTCTCTAAATTTTCCCCCTGCCGCCAGCACATAAAGAATCATCGCTTCGTTGTACCCTATCCAGCCCATATTATGAAATCCGCCTTCGGGAGTCCACCCCATTGATATTGAACCAATATGCTCAGGAGAAATTGCAGACTCTTTTTGAAGAATCATCCAATCCCATTCAATTCTTTCTTTTATTTTAAGTACTGATGAGCGAATAAACTCCTCTTCCGGTGTCTCTCTGTCAAAATATTCGTAGGCAGTGAGCAATCCGGCAAGTAATAATCCGGTATCAATAGTAGAAAGTTCACTGTTCCATTCTCTCCTGCCATCGTTCATTTTAAGGAAATGAAAATAAAATCCTTTGTACCCTGTTGCGTTAGCATTTCCACTTTGGTCTGAGTTCAGAAGAAACCTGGCAAGATTTGCTACATATTTTATGGCTTCATCTCTGGTTATCCAACCTCTTTCAGCGCCAACTATCCAGCATGCAACACCGAATCCTGTTGCCGCAATTGAAGAGGGAGACCAATCGGCGCTTCTGTCTTTCACTAAACCTGTCTCTTTGTTTAGCTCATTAACAAAATAGAGAAATGAATAATACTGAAGGGTATCAAGGAAATTCTCTTCACTTACTTCAGGAAGTATCGGTTTCTCTTTTATTATTTTCTCCGATGAACAGGAAATGTAAATGCCTGCTGATGCAAATAATAAAGATAATAGTAAGAGAGCATATCGCTTCGTATGCATAAATTTATCGGTTATAAATTTAAAGCAAATGATATGCGGTGCACGCTTTTAAGTCGCCCATAATCCGACCATCCGTAATCAAAATACAGAGAATAACTGCTTAAAACTCTGAAATGAACACCGGCTCCTAGCGTCAAACCACCTTCGAGGTCCGGCAAAAATAAATTACGATAGCCGCCTCGTAAAGCAAACGATTGCAATAATTGCAATTCTGCACCGATGTTAATACTTTCTTCATTATCATTTGGATGAAGAGCATCCGCACTAATCAGCATTTTATACTGTTCATCAAAATTCAGAGGAAAAACAACCCCTGCACGGAAAGTTGTCGGTAAGGAATACTCTTCTGTTCGAAGTTCTGAGGGAAGTTTATCGTTATCGCCATATTTTTTCGGATCAAAGTCGAAATCAATATAAAGATCCCTGCCGCTGTATTGTGCAGATGGTCCAAAGTTAGAGACGCTGGCGCCAAAACGGGGACCGTTTTCATAAACCTCATACTGAACACCGAAGTTTAACCCGAATGTAGAAAGACTTGTGTGCCAGATTACCTCATTAATGTAATTGACCGTTGCACCAACACTCACCCTGTCAGTAAGCATTAAACCGTAACTTATTCCAAGAGCAAAGTTCGTCACAGTATATCGTTCGCCTGTTCCAAGCGGCTGTTCAACAGTAGTCACATCAATTTCACCGGAGTTCAATGATGTCATTTGTAGTGCAAATGTTCCCATCTGATCAAAATTAACAGCAACAACCGCATAGTTATACATTATATCTGCAAGCCACTGATTATTAGTAAACTGCATTGAAACACCCTGAAGCCTTCCTAATCCTGCAGGATTAAAGAAAACACCTGCCGCCTCTCCCGAGACGGATGAACCGGCATTACCAAGTGCCGCAATTCTCGCGCTTGGCTCTATTTTAAGAAACTGCCCGATTGTGGTACCTGTTTTACTTTGTGCAAAACTTAATCCCGTGACACAAAGGATTATTAAAAATATCTTTATTAATACATTAGTTCTCATAGTACCACCATTACTTTATTATTGCAAATTTGCCAATAAACTCTCCGACCTGTTTACCATCTACATGATAAATATATAAGCCGGGAGCAACTTCAAGGTTACTACTATTACGCAAGTCCCACGATACAGTACCATCGGTAATTACACCATCATGATAAAGAGTCTTCACTAATTCACCACTTAATGTGTATATGTGTATAATACTGTTGGCAGGAAGATTTCTGAATTCAATTTTTCTTTCACCCCTCCCCGATACCGCAAATCGTTGTGGTTCGAAACTTGCCGCACCTACATACGGATTCGGTACAACATACGGTTCTGTCTTAAACTGCTGTTTTGCGAGCGTTTCATCGGTTTTTTGGCCCTTTGTTGTAAACTCAAACTTATCAACTGATGAATACGGAAGTTTGAGTTTGATACGATAAATGTCTCCGGTGGTGGGTGGTATAACCGGTATTCCGCTCATTCCCGTTGTATCAAATTCTATTTTCCAGGTTGCTTTCAGATTTGTAGGAGTACTTTCCTGTGCTGTAAGTACTTCTATGTACTGATCTGCAAGAGTAAAATTATCGGCAGAAAGATTAGTAGGAGAATAAAATCGGAATTTTAATTTATTATCACCTGAAGGTGATTTCGCGATAACTGAGAATTTAACCGGTTTTGCCGCGAGCGGTGCACCAAAATATGCCGTTGAAGTATCAATAATTGTATTGCTGAATACAATCTCTATATCGTCAGGAAAACCCGGGCGTCGAAGTGTAATAGGTAGCGAGGGTGAATACCGTGCTTTGTATTTTACATTCGTTGCACTGCCACTCACAAATCCTGTTTGTGCAGAATCAATTGAGATAGTAGATGGAGTAGAAATAACGGGCAATAGACCACTGCCGACCGGACCTGAGCCGGAACCCGAAAGATCCTTTCCATAAGTAAATAGTGTATCTCCCTCGGTTACATTTATAAGAGAATAGTATTCCGCACGAACACTATCGGAAAGATGAGAAAATTCTATCCTGAAAGTATGATTATCGGGAACCATTGCAGGATTAAGAACTTTAATCTTTATTTCTCCCTCTCCCGATCCTGCTGTTCGTTGTACATCAGATACTTCAGCAGGTATATAACCGGGCACCGGAGCATTGGGATAAACCTCAACTACATTGGAAGGAAGAATTGTGCCTCCCCGTAATGTTTGGCTTACAGTAATGGAATTTTCCGAAGGATAAATTTCAACGGAATCAACACCATGGTCATAAGCACAAATTGCATAAAAATATCTTTGTCCGTTTTTAACGGTAGTATCTTTAAAGGTGTGCATAAGTCCGGTGTTAGAGCCGAGGAAGTAAGCTACTCCCTCCACAGTAGTTCTCGAATAGCCTTCATGTTCGTTAACCAAATCAAATTGTGCAAGCGGTTTACCATTACCGATAGTTTGTGTGCCTAATCCCGAAGTGATAACCTGTGGATCGAGAAAAGTAGGATCGGTACTACGGTAAATCCGATATCCTTCAAAATCATTTGTGTGTGTTATCGGATCGTATGTTCGTTCGGCCGCATCATCCCAGGTCAAAGTAACATAACCATCGCCGGCGAAGGCATGAAGTACCGGTGTTGGAGGTGGAACGGCAAACTGGTAATTGGCTTTATAAATTTGCTGTACTACTTTGGTGGTTGTTCTTAATTCCCGCAAATCCCATCCAAAACTCAGCGCTAAACTAAATCTTTCTCTCTTTCCCTGTTCAAGGATAAATGGACCGGAAGCAAATAGAAACCCAATATTATAGTTCAACACAAGTGGAACATCAAAGGCGCTATCGGGAGTTGTAAAAATATTGTAAAGTCTTTTGGGCCATTCCTTGCCATCATCAAAAAACACAATATTATCAACAGCAGTTGAGGGTGAACCAACACCTGCTCTTATCCGGTTCATTTTAAATCCTGTCAGACCTATCTGGTCTGATTCATCAATATCGGTCTTATTGAAATTTGTTTCACCTTCGGTTGGAACGCCATCTTTTTCACCTGTATCGTTCGTGCCGAAAATTCCGTCGGCACCGGTATCATCAAATTCTGCAATCCAGTCAAGGTCCTCATCTCCTGTCCACCAGACACCCGCAATATAGGCAGGTCTGTTTTCAAGCAAACCATGAAATTCTTTGAATTTATTATAATCGTAGTTTGCTAAAACATAATTTCTGATATTTTCTTTGCCTTCAATTTTAATGCCTGTGCCGCCATCTCTCTTTTCGTTTAATATACCATCATCATCATTATCTTTCGCATCAAAAGGGTTTCCCGGAGTCTCGAGATACGAATATCCCAGGTAACCGGTATTCCCCTGCACGCCGTGACCAAACTTATCCCAGGTATAAACAAGGTTCAAACCTGTTGATTTATCAAAGAAGGCGTTATCATCATCTGATTCGGCTATACCATCTTGTCCTACACCTGAGCCGCCTACTCCGGAATCCATATATAAGCCGAAGATTATGTTATCATTATAATTTGTGGTAGATTCATTTGTTATATCGTAATGGAAAAAAATAACATTCCCTGCTTGCGGATTTGCCCATTGAAAGCCCCGCTGTTCAATTCTTAACCCTAGACCTCTGCGGGTATTGTCTCTTGCATCAGGATAATAACTCCATGCATCATAAAAGTTATCATCATAAACAACAAAACTTTCCTGATCTGCCTTGGGCGCCTTTCCGAAATAACCATTCCATGCATTACTCCAACCCGGATCATCCGGATCAGTAAGTTTATCTATCCATTTATCAGGCCATGTGCGTGGGTCGTTGCTAATTGCTACCGAGCGTCCCTTGTTAATATTCGGGTCACTCTGAAAATATCCGGGTCGGGGTTCAAAACGCATTGTTTTATTTGTAATTGGACTTACACCTTGTCTTTCCCGATATCCGGTTTCCATTATATAGGCAGGTGAACCTGTTGTTTGAGTAACTTTTGAGAGTACAAAGGGAGTAGTTCCATCACTATAATTCTCTCCGCTTCCTTTTGGTACTTCCACCGAATGAAAAATGCTATAATCAACCCGCAGTGGATCGGGAGGATAGTCGCCTACCATACCAAAATTATAAAACATGGTGCGTAGTTTATTTGCATCATGCAGACCCTGTCTCTCTGCATCAATTCTTCCTCTTAACGAATCAGGTATTACCTGAGCGTTTACTATACCTAAGGAAGAAATGATAAGGGCTGTAATAAATATTTTTATTATGTAGTGAGATTGTTTTTTCATTATCTGCCTCTTACAAACTTCTGAATGAAATTCCGAATTCTATTCTTCGCGGCGAATAAAATCTCGACGGATCGCTCAAGGTAGCCAATGCAACTGCCGGATTAAGAGTATAATCAGGGCTTCCGGTATTATTAAACACAAATCCATTTACAAAATGCGTCCCCAACACATTAAACAATCTCAGAAATACACTAAAGTTGGCGGGTCCGAAATCAAAATATTTTTCCGCTCGCAAATCAAGCAACACAAAAGACTTTTTCGAGCCTGAGTTTGTTTCGAGGTCAGCGCCGAATCCATACCCTATTTCAGGTGTGTATGGTTGTCCGCTTCCAAATCTGAATATTGCACTTACTGAGTAATCATTTGGAACATAATACACAAGCGTAGTATTTAAAGTGTGTCTTTGATCCCAGCTAAACGGAATATATCTTGGACGCGGGTCTTTGCCTGAAGCCGCTCTTGAGGCTGATTCACGCGGATCACTGGAATTTCCCTTTGCAAATTGCAGTGTGTAGTCAAATGACGAGGAAAAATTGCTAAACTCTCTTTGCGATAATGAAACCGTTACTCCGTAAACACTTCCAAAGTCCACATTCGTAAATCGGGCATATTCTGCGGCGGAATATGTTCCAACAAATTCCACACCCAGCAAGTCGCGAATATCTTTATAGAAGAAAGTCAGTTCTGAACCGAAAATTTCTCCGAATGATTGTTTTAAACCAAATTCATACTGAACAGTTTTTTCCGGATTAAGATCGGGGTTACCCATAACTCCATAGCTGATTCCTCCTGCCTGAAGCTGGTCAAGTAATGAATAATCTGCATTGTCATAGAGTAATCCGAGTCCCGGCAACTGATAAAAATGGCCATACGAAAAATATACTGCGGAGGTTGCCGTTAGTGGAAAGCTCAGTCCCAATCGGGGAGCTAATGCAGATTTAATGGAGGTGCGTTTTGGAGCGCTTACAGGAGCCCCGGCAATAGTATTTGCCGGATTCTGCAAATCACCGGGAATATAACTCTTTGCATCGAACATTTCATAACGAATACCGCCTCTGACAACTAAGTCCCCCAATTCAATTCTATCCTGAAGATATGCCGCAAATTGTCTTGGATGATAACTTTGATACCCGGGAACTCTTGGCCAGTTTTCACGCGGTAGTAAAACTTGCTGACCATTTACTGTAGTAGTAACAAAAAATCCCGGTGCTCCGAATGAAATCTTTGAATATTGAAATTCAGCTCCCGACTCAACAAAGTCTCTTCTTGTCATTTGCCATGTAAAATCGAGTTTAGCGATGTATGCATTTGTCTCCTGTTTATATCTGCCCAAATCAATTCCCTGTACAATGGCGCCGTTTTCATAATTTGCGTCACCTTTAAATTCACCCGCCGCAAGATAACCGGGGTCATATACGCTCTCGTAATAGTAATCTTTGTATGCAAAACTGTTTTGACGAAGGTTTAACCTGTAAAACATATCTTTTGAAATCGTATGAGTAAGTGTTAAACCATGCGTCAGAGAGAATGTTCTTTTAGGACTGGAGCCATCAGGATTAAAACGAAGAGAATGATTGTAATAGTAGCGTTTTGCCCAATTGTAAGTTGCCTGATAACTAAATTCAAAATTTTCCAGAGAGCGATTTGTAATTTTTGCCTGTCCATTATATTCATAGGTGGTTGACATCGGAACAATCTTTTTGTCTCCGGTTCCGTTAAAGATTTTATTCTGAAAATTGCTTCTGTCAGTTGGAACAAATCTTCTTTCACCAAATAAATAGCCGTTATTACTATACTGTCTTCCGCTGACAAAAAAAGTTGTCTGTGGTAAACCGGTAGGACCACTAAATGTTAATTGAAAATTTCTGATTGTAAGAGGATTAAAGCTATTATTTTGCGGATACCTTCTTGTATCGGTTGTATAATAATCCCCAAGATAAATTTCTCCCGACCATTCAAATTTGTCACTGCCCGATTTCAGCACTGCATTTACAACACCCGACATCGCCTGACCATACTTTGCATCAAATGTACCACTGATAACCTGAACTTCTTCCAATACCGACCTGTCTAACTCAAGTGAAGACGCATTATTAAAAGGATTATTCACCGTTACTCCATCTACCTGATACTGAACTTCACCGATACGACCTCCTCTGAAATGGCCGTCAATAACACCTGCCTGAAGATTAACAATATCGTTCAGAGTTTGAAGCGGTAAGTTTTTAATTTCGTCCTTATTAATTGAAGAGACCGAGCTTGTCTGGTTAAATTCAACAAGTGGTTTTTTGGCTGTAACAATTACTTCGTCACCTTGAATTGTCTGCGGTATAAGCTCTACATCCAATGTTTTTGTTTGATCTGAGGATATGCGTACTTTTTCAATTATTTTGGTTTGGTAACCGATATACCCTACCCGAATTGTATAAACACCTGGCTTTAAATTTATAATTGAGTAATAGCCCTCATTATCCGTTGTTGCTCCTTGTTTTGTTTCTACAACAATTATGTTCGCCCCTATTAAACCATCCCCTCCGGCTTCTGTTACTTTTCCGGCTAACTTTCCTGCTGTCTGTCCGAGTGTACTTGTATTAACAGCCAGAAGAAAAAATGCAATTAATATTCTTATTCTTCTTTGATTAGAAAAGAAAGAGTAGAGCCCGGTCATCCAAAACTCCTTAATTTATTTTCTTTAGAAATGTTGTAAGCAACCGGCCGTGATTACAATACACCCCGCAATTCATCAAATGATAACAGGCGGAGAACACTGTATTTTCCGGCCGGCTCTTACTGTATCTCAGTTATTTAAGATATACCATTTTACCTGTGAGATAACTGCTTGTTTGATCTTTATAGTTAGTGAATTTTATGATGTAGAAATATATACCGGATGCAAGACCTTCCACATTGATCGATTGATCATAAGTACCGGCAGAGGATATTGTTTGTTTAACTACCTTTACTTCCTCTCCCATACCATTATAAACCGTAATAGCCGCCTCACCTGCGTCGGGTACAGCAAAACGAATGGTGGTAACAGGATTAAACGGATTAGGATAGTTTCCATACAACTCAAATGCCTGTGGTTCATAGGAAATTTCATTATCGTCAACACCAACGACAGTATTTGCGTCCATATACATCCAGGCCGCCGCCGGACCGCCTGAGTGTTCACGGAACCACCATGTACGCGTACCATAACTATTCAGAGTGTCATCAAAAGAGTCTCCATCATATAAGACCACACCCATAAAGAGAAGTTTATCACCTAAATCAGCAGGATAGCCCATCTTCGTGAGATCAATTCGTAATTCAACAGCAAAACCACTGTCAATATCTGAGTTATTATTAATTGTTGTATTTCCTTTTAATGCTCCTGCAACTATTGCCGCATTCGAATCAATGAGCACAGGTAAATAATCATAACCCGCCATCTGTCCGAGTATATTAAAGTTTGCTCTTAACAACTTGAATACAAGAGCATCTTCTTCGTTTTTCTCACCTCTATGCGCAATAATAAAACCAACTCCATCAACTTTATCGTATGCCTCGGTACCCTGAACTAATTGATCGTGTACATCGGCTCCGAGATAGAGGTATTTATCTTTGAAGAAATATTTTATGGTAGCGTTAGAAGGATCAAGTATTGGCGGGCGTGGATTTCCGTTTAGTTCGGGTTGATACTGCCCACTGGAACCATTTCCGGCACCCGGATACGAAGCACGAAGCGCTGAGTCTCCCCATGCTATTCTGAAAGAAGGGGCTTTTGTCCATACTTCCTCATACAGTTTACCATCGATATTTGGTGAAGAATACGATGCACCGTTTGGCACTATAACTTCCGGATTTATAAAAGGTAAGTTAGTTGTATTCAGAGTAACATCCGGACGAGCATAAATTCTCGCAACATTGTTTGCGTTAGCATTACCCCAAGGACTCTGCCAATGTGTTCTTGTTGTACTGATTCTTCCCGGTACCCCTTCAAACAAATAATCACAATCCCAAATACTGAAGTTAAGAAGAACTATATCACCTTCAGGACGGGTAACATCGTAACCAAGAACGGTAAGATCAATTTTCATTTCAACAACCCAACCCGTGTCTCTTCCTGCATCGTTAGAAACGCCTTTAATAACTATTCCGGCATCCCAGGCATCTCTTTGTTCAGGGGTTCTGGTAGTATCATTGAAGTTTCCGAATTTGCCAATGAAGCGGGGTTTTGCACCAACAACCGGAGTTGTGTTTGATAAGCCTGCTAACCAATAGGTAAGGAAGTATTCTGCCGCACCGGCAAGTTTTGTAAGCGGATCGCGGTTTTTCATATCTTTTACCGACATCAGAATACCATCCCATCGTGCCCAATCTGCTGTTCCCCCGATAGATGAATCGGGTATATTAAAGCCAATAAATAACTGATTACCCTGAACAAGAAACTTTACCGTAGCATTCGTTGAGTCAGTTATTGCTTCAGCCTGAAACTCCGGTCTCCAACCACTTGTAGGTAATCCGGCATTTTTTCCATAAACAAGTTTTACTGTCTCTGCCAGACTCCACGCTAATTCATTTAACTGACCATCCATCGTTATTGTGCCGGCAGGGACTGTTCGTGCCCATATAGCATCCTGTCGTTCAGGATACTGAGCATACATCGCAACTGTCAACATCATTGCAAAAAGTGAAAAAGAAATTAATCTTTTCATCATGTTTCCTTTCGTTTAATTTGAGCTTTATAAATGAACTTCAACATCACACTCTTTTGTACTTTGTGGTTTTATTATAGTACTGTCATATTTGGAGCCGTTAATCCAAACTGACTTCACCCCAAAGGAAACACCCGATTTATTTATTACTTTGATATTGTATCGGGTGTTACGATATATTCTTTTTATTGAATATTCTTTCCAATCTTTCGGAATGCACGGATCTATTAACAAACCTTCCTCAACGGCTCGCACCCCGAGAATGAAATCTATAATAACTTTTTGATACCAAGAGGCTGACCCTGTGTACCATGTCCACCCACCCATACCATATTTCGGCGAGTCCGGACCTTCAATATTTCCCGGAGTAACATACGGCTCGGCAACATATTGATCGGGATTCATACCATTTAGTATTGGGTTGATTCTTTTATACGCCTCATAGGCAAGTTCCGGTTGTTTCATTAACGCATACGCCCAAACAGACCATGTTGCCGCATGTGTATATGTCCCTCCGTTCTCACGCCTGCCGGGAGCATATCTTGTCAGATAACCTATATATTTATCCGGAATGGTATAAGCGGGACTCAGCAAAAGCGTTCCATAATCTTTTAAGAGTAATTGTGTAACCGACTCCATTGCTTTAACTTTTTTATCTTCAGGAGCAATGCCGCTAATTACCGCCCATGTTTGCGCATTAAGATATATTTTACTCTGGGGGTTTTCCCGACTCATAATTTTTTCTCCATTATCCTTCGTTGCTCCCCAGAAATAATCACCATCCCATGCGTGAGTTTCGAACGCTTTCTTTAATTCTGATGCTTTATTTGAATAAAGCTGTTCCCGTGAATTATCGCCCCTGTTTCGTGCAAGTAAGGAAAACTTATTAAGGATATCATAGAGAAATTCTGTCAGCCATATTGATTCACCTTTCCATTCCAGTCCGACAGCGCTAAAACCATCATTCCAATCACCTGCGCCTATTAATGCTAACCCGCGGTCACTTAATCGGGTGAGAACTTTATCTATAGCCGCATAACAATGTTGTAGTATGGTATCTTCTTTTTCACTGTTGTAATATGGTTCGACTAATTCGAGAATTGCATCATCGGCGGTTTCAGTGATATAGTGGTATGTTATGTAAGGAAGCCAAAGTAAATCATCGGTCATTTGTGTAGGTAATCCGGTTTCACTTATCGGGTGCCACCAATGCAGAACAGTACCATCCTCAAACTGATGTCTGGCATGTAGTTTAATTTGCTTTGCAGTCAGTGAAGGGTCAATTGTAAGAAAAACAAGACTGTCCTGCAGTTGGTCTCTGAAGCCAAATGCACCACTCTGTTGATAGTAAGCTGTACGGGCCCATAACCTGCCTGCTATTGCCTGATACCTCAGCCATCTGTTTACCATAAGATTCATTGCTTCATCAGGCGTAGCAATTTCTACTTTCGTTAATATCGAGTCCCAGAAAGTCTTTACATTTTCAAATGCGTTATTTATTGCATTTACAGTATTGTACTTTACAAGGGAATCTTTAATAGCTGTTGTGTTTTCTCCTATCCCCATATAAAAAACAACAGTTTTTTCTTCACCGGCATTAGCAGTAACATTCACCTTTACCGATGCAATCGGATCTCCCCATCTGCCGGTTTCAGACTTATACACATTATTTAAAACGGCATACGGTTTCTCCAGCGATCCATACTTTCCGATAAAGTTTTCTTTTTCTGCTTCAAATTCATCTATTGTATAATTCGATGATATAAAGCCGATATAAGGGTACTCAATATTCCAATGCCCTCTGTCACCTAACGGAATTTCCCATAATTTTTTTGTCCCGATTAAAGCATTCAGGTCTTTACTGAATTCTGTTTCAATAAAAGTTTTATGAAATTCTCTGTGAAAATCGGATGATGAACCAAGACACCACTCAAAATACGATATTACTGAGAGGTCTAAATCGGAGTCAGTGTTATTTTGTACATCAAATTTCCATATTTCAAGATTTTCATCAGTCGGAACGAAAACCGTTAATGTTATTTTTATTCCTTTAAACGATGAGGTAAAAACCGCATATCCCTGACCAAAGCGACATTGATAATCATCAATACTATTCTTCACAGGCATCCATAAAGGAGACCAAACCTCACCCGTTTTATTATTTCTGAAATAGAAATATTTTCCCCAGTCATCTTTAATAAGATCCTGATGCCAGCGGTTTAGTCTGTTGAATTCTGAGTGATCAAGCCAGCTAAAACCTCCTCCCGCTTGTGAAATTACTAATCCATATCTGCCATTAGTAATTACATTTATCCAGGGTTTTGGTGTGATTTTTTCATGAATGATATACTCTTTTCCATCTTCGGAAAACGCGCCGTATTTCGTATAAAATGCGTTCATAAACTGCTACTTAATTCTGCAAAATTTTCTTTTTCAACCGGTATATTTTCTCTATCGCCGGCTTGTTTGGTGTGTTTCAATACTTTCTGATCTTGTATGAGATAACAGGGTATTCCCCTCCCTCACAACAAAACTGCAAGGGAGAGGAATAACGGATTCGTTGTTAATAACCTGTTATTTCATAAGGTTCATTTTCTTAGCAGAGAAAAATTGTCTGCCGTCGGTACCCTGAGCGCTTAATGTATAAACATAAACACCCGATGATAATGTCGATGCATCAAGATTGAGTGTATGTGTTCCTGCTTCAAATTCACCGGAAGCTAATTTTGTTATTTCCTGTCCTAATGAATTATAGAGAGAAATAACAACATTAGATTTTACAGGAAGAGCAAAGTTGATTTGTGTTGAAGGATTAAAAGTATTTGGATAATTCTGAGCCAACTCAAATTCTACCGGAGCAATCTCTCCTACTTCTATTACTTTCGAGAAACTCTCTGAGCCATCGAGATCAATCTGGCGTAAACGATACTGATACTTTGAACCGGCCTGCACTTTTGCATCTACAAACTGATAGCTATGAGTTTCTGAGGAGGTACCGGCTCCGTTGACAAAGCCAATAGTTACAAAGTTGCTGTTATTAATACTTCTCTGAACTTCAAATCCTTTGTTATTTATTTCGGTTGCTGTTACCCACTGAAGGAGTACATTATCATTAATAACAGAAGCTGTGAAGGAGGTTAATTCAACCGGTGTGGGGAGATTTGATAAATTCAGTGTTCTGAAAGATGAGCCCCACTCACTACCCCACCATGTCTTGTGATATTCTCCAAGTGCGCCCCAGGCACCCATTCCTGTATGATAGCCGTCCGGATCAAAAATATTCAGCATTACCTGAACTGAGGTAGTTGCAGGAGTAAATCCAAGTGAGTCGAGATAAATTACAAGTTCAGCCTGATATCCGTTATCTACCTGAGTAGTATCATTGACAACTGTACCCGGATTTTTAACTGCCGCACCCATACCGTGAGATGGATTTGTTGCTTCGTAAACAACATTCGGATTTGCACCGGAGGCATTAAAATACAACTTGAATTCTTTATCCTGATTAGCTGCATTTTTTATTTTCATGAACAATCCATCACCTTCCCAGCTATCACCAAATTTACATACAGATTTATCGTTTGATTGGAAACCAATATATAATTTCATTCCACTCTTTATTATGCGAAGATATGTCCATGTCGTATCTTTGAAGTTCGGACCTTTAACACACACACCACCTGTAACAGTTTTAGCGTAATTATTACCCGGAGCAAATGGCCCAAATACAAGATGATCGTAATTTCTTGTCCAATCAATTTCATTCAGGTTTCCATCAACGGTAATTGGGGTGGTTGCATTCAGAACGGTAAGGCTTTGCGGGTCATCGAGGAAATTCAGGGTTCTCATAGCGGGACCCCATTCACTTCCCCACCATGTTTTATGGAAGGTTCCTTTAGGACCCCAGGCAGACATACCGGCATGATAATAATCAGGATCAAAAATATTTAGCATTACACTTACTCGTTTTGTGTTTGGAGTAAATCCAAGCATATCAAGTTTTATCAACAATTCTGCTGAGTACCCGTTATCTACCTGTGTAGTATCATTAACAACAGTATTACTACCCTTTACTGCGGCTCCTGCACCATGGCTTGGGTCGGTTGCTTCATACACTATATTAGGATTAGCGCCGGAAGCATTAAAATAAAGCTTAAATTCCTTATCGGCACCTGATGCATTCTTAATTTTCATAAATAAACCGTCACCCTCCCAACTGTCGCCAAACTTACAAACTTGTTTGTCAGTACTTTGGAAACCGATATAAAGATTCATGCCTTGTTTAATAATTTTTACGACAGTATGAGTAGTATCATATCCCTTTAAGGTATCGAGTTTTACCATTACGCCCCCTGTAACAGAATAATTTGTCGTATTAGTGGGGGCTCCCGGACCAAAAACAAGAGCGTTTGGAACTAAATTCCACGCTGGTTCATTGAGATTACCATCCAGTGTGATTGTTCCTGAAGCATTAATAACATCGTAACCGCGCGGGTCGTTATACTGTGCAAATGTTGTATTCATCAGAATAAACATTGCAAGAACCAGAAGGGTAGATAGCTTTTTCATATCGTTCCTCATTGATTGATTGATTGTTTTATATGTTGGTTTACTGACGGTAGTTTTTTCTCGTATAAATTTGTGCAAGACTCACCAATAATTATTCCCGTTGATATCTTGATGTGTTCGGGCGTTTTATCGGGGTTCTTATCAATCTTTTCTAACAGCAGGCGAGCCGCTTCTTGTCCCAACTCCATTTTTGGAACATGTACGGTTGTTAATCGGGGGAGAACAACATCACTTAAAAGCACATGGTCGAAGCCAACCACCCCAATATCTTCTGGTATTGAAAAACCAAGACTGTTTATCACTTTATAGCAACCCATAGCCATCATATCGTTGCAGGCAAAAATTGCCTCCGGTCTGTCCCGAAGAGTTAAAATTCTACTGCAAGCTATTTCTCCACTGCGCTGAGTGAAATTCCCCTCAACAATCCACTTGTGATTTAATTTTATTTTATTATCCGAAAGCGCTTTTACATACCCCTCATACCTCTCTAAGGCATCGTTATTTGTGGTGGGACCTTTTATAATTGCAATCTTTCTGTAACCATAATTTTTTATAAGTAGGTTTACAATTGAATATGCTCCCTGGAAGTTATCAATACTCACTGTATCGATAAAATCTACTTCGTTCTTTCCGCTGATTACCACTACAGGGACTGCGCTTCCTGTTAATACCTCTCTTACCCTTTCGTTAATCGATGGTGCCATCAGAATTACTCCGTCAACAAAACTTCGCTTCATAAAATTTACAAGCGATTCAACAATAGAGCGCTGACTGTGGGAGCTTGCTACAATCATATGATAACCCGCATTATAAACATACTCATCTATTCCGCGGATTATTTCAGTATAAAACTCACCCTGTATTTCGGGAAGTACAAAGCCTATGATATTTGTTTTTTGTTTTACAAGATTGCGGGCGCCAACATTAGGAATGTAATTCAATTGTTCGGCAATTGAAAGAATTGCGGCTTTTGTTTCCGGCTTAACAGTATCAAGATTATTTAATGCTCTCGATACCGTTGCTATGGAAACATTTGCTCTTTTTGCTATTTCCTTTATTGTGATATTCATCTTGGAAAAATGTAAACGCTTACATTGCATCATACTAATTT
>CAYTLQ010000029.1:0-11521 GCA_964438715.1 uncultured Ignavibacteriaceae bacterium | reverse complement strand
TATGAATATCATTGAGCCGATAATTATTGTAGGCATATATAATACAGGTAATCGGTATGAGGAGTATATGGGAGAATCTCTTCGTAATATTTATATGGAATTTGTCGTCAATTCAGTGAAAAAAACTATCGATTCACTTTACCGCACAAAACCTGATCGGAGAAATACTGCTGTCGCCGGATCTTCAGCCGGAGGAGCGATAACATTTCTTCTGTACTGGAATTACCCTCATATTTTTTCTAAAGCCGCCTGTTTTTCCCCGGCGTTCATAGTTGCAAACTTTGATATGGTTTCTCCTCTCTCAAAAGAAAATTTGCCGAAGGAGCCCGGTATTATTTATATCGATAATGGCGGACAAAACATTGACTCGGTTCTCCAATATGGAGTTACTATGATGAACAAAAAATTAGAGACTTTAGGATTCGAACGAGGAAAGAATCTTCATGTCGTCATTGAACCGGATGCCGATCATAATGAGATCGCATGGGCACAGCGTCTGCCAAATGTGCTGAAATTATTCTTTGGTAAATAACTCCGATGGCACAATAATATTCAAAAAATCTGATAACTATTTTTATTCAGATTTTCATTTCCCTGATATTTTCCATTACCTCATTAAAGTTAACCGTTGGCAGTTGGCATGCAGAATCTTTACACAGATAAAATGTCATCTGACCATCAATCATAATCATATCATCGGTAAAAGGAGCAATTTTTGAGAGTGATTTCGATGAATCATTAACATCCTTAAACAACACAACAATATGAGGAAGGAACCCGGCATGAATCTCCCGTATAATACGCCTTGCTTCATCACTCGCCGGATTACCCACAATTACTAATTCGTAAAATGGATTTTCGGAAACCATAACCCCACTGATAAAATGACTGAACCCCGAAGGACTATTGCCAACCACTCCGCTGAATGCATTTATTGCAGAAAGCATTTCATCCGCATAATGAAAGTCGCCGGTGTAGCGTGAAAGTAAAAAAAGATTTTGTATCATCACCGAATTTCCGGAGGGAATAGCGCCATCATAGACTTCTTTCTGGCGTACAATCAATTTCTCTGAATCTGCAGATGTAAAATAGAAGCCGCCAATTTCTTCATCACGAAAATTGTTTATTACAATATCAGTAAGTTTTTTTGCTCTTACTAAGTACTCTGAATTAAATTCCGTCTCATACAGTTCAAGAAGTCCCCAAATAACAAAGGCATAATCTTCTAACATTCCATTAATACCAGCTACTCCATCACGGTAACGATGCAACAAACTACCGTCTGGAAGAGTCATTTTAGCATATAAAAATTCAGCACACTTAACAGCAGCATCTAAATATTCCCTGTGATTAAATGCCTTGTATGCTTTTGCAAGTGCCGCAAGTAAAAGACCATTCCAGTCAGTGAGAATTTTATCGTCTTTATGTGGATGTTCTCGCTTGTTCCTGATCTCAAATAACAAATCTAACGACCTCTGCAGTTTTTTTCGTAACTCTGTTTCTTCCATACCTATGCTTACTGCAAGTTCTTCAATTGTTCCCTTCAGATAAGGTATGTTTTCACCGGTGTAACCATTTTTAAACGGATCGTAGAAGTTGCCCCCAGATTCGATATTATACACAACGGAAAATAAACCCGCATCACTTTTAAGGCTGTTTTTAATTTCATCGAGTGTCCAGAGATAGAATTTCCCTTCCTCCCCTTCACTATCAGCGTCCTCGGCAGAATAAAATGCCCCTTCCGGCGACCACATATCACGAAAGACATATTTAATTGTATCCTCGACCGTTTTCCGAAATATAAAATCACCGGTTAACTGAAATGCTTCTGTATATACAATTATAAGCAATGCCTGATCATATAACATTTTTTCAAAATGCGGCAGAAGCCATCTCCTGTCCGTTGAGTATCTGTGGAAGCCCCCTCCGATTTGATCGTAAATACCACCTTTTCTCATTTCAACGAGAGTTTTTGTTGTCATTTCCAACGCATTATCATTTTTATAGTAATATGAATATCGTGTCAGAAATGAGAAATTATGTGGTGTGGGAAATTTAGGAGCATTACCAAATCCTCCGTTTACCATATCAAACCGTTCTAAGAACTGACTATAAGCGCTGTGCATTATATCAGGGGAAATAACACCGCCTGCAAAATTCTCTTTTTGCCTTGCTAATGCATTAACCGACTCTTCCGATGATTTTACTAATTCCTCTCTCTGATTCTTCCATAATTCATCTATTCGCCGAATTAAATCGATAAGCCCGGGGCGGTTGTTTTTGCTTTTTTTTGGAAAGTATGTTCCGGCAAAAAATGGTTTTTTATCCGGAGTCATAACTATCGTAAGGGGCCAGCCGCCTCCTCCTGTCATCATCTGGCATATTGTCATATAAATTGCGTCTATATCCGGTCGCTCTTCTCTATCAAGTTTTATATTGACAAATGTATTATTCAATAACGATGCAACTTCTTCATCCTCAAATGACTCTTTCTCCATTACATGGCACCAGTGGCATGTTGAATATCCGATTGAAAGAAAAACAGGTTTATCTTCATCTTTTGCAATGCGGAAAGCCTCCTCTCCCCATGGATACCAGTTAACCGGATTGTATGCATGCTGAAGAAGATAAGGACTTTTTTCATTAATCAGTCTGTTTGATGCTTTATTCAAGAAGTTAATTCCTTTTATTAATCGGAGAAATAATTATTAACTAAAATTTTAATCCGTACCAAATCACATCGGGATATATCTTAACCACCGGTGATGGAAGATGATAGTAACGGGCGAACTTCTGAATGCCTTGCCAGAGCCAAAAATCCCAGAGAATTGCATCAGGATTAAATTCAATTCCCAGAAAGAATTCATGCGTTCTCTCATCGGAAATATCAAGTTTCTTTACACTGTGGCCCACTGTAGGAGAAACAAAATCGGGAAGCAAATAATTCAATCCCGGAATTACTGAATTATCAGCCAATGATATCCAATGATAAGTGCTTTCATAATCATCAATAATTACATTGTGCGAGTTATTTCTAAATCGCGGAGAAGGATAGTAGCTTACTTTAAAGCGGATAGTATTGAGAACCGGAGAATAATAGGCAAGTAAAGGATACATTGCCCCCGCAGTATTAGCAATGAAATCGCCCCAGCTGAAACCCCACTCTTTTGAAAATCCATCTCTCACTTCAATATAACTCTGATAAGCAAATGCCAGCCCGGAAGAATACCAATGGCTTTTCTCCCGACCTACTCCCGACCATTGGAAAAGTTCAGAATAGACATTGGCAACCAGATATGGAAAATAAAAATGACCAAGCTTATCGCTACCAAGTGCATAACTCCAGTCGTATTTCCATTCACTGTGAAATTTACTCTTTTCACCTTTCCACCAAATATCTTCTTGCAACAAATGTCCATAGACAAACGCTCCGGTGCTGACCGTTCCTATTAAGGTAATTTTCCATGGATGAATTTTCAGTGAATCATTTTCCTGTGCAAGCAATTCAGCATTCAAAGATAAAAAAAGAACGCAGCCAATTACCGCGGATATTATCTTCCGGATTATTTTATTTGTTAACATTCTTTGGAGAAGAACTAAATGCGACATGGTTAAGACGAAAAAGCCCCGCAATGTTTTATCACTGCGGGGCGTGAAAATCGGGGAACTGTTTTATGCAATTGTTACATCTTTACAGAGATAAACATCCTGAATAAGATTCAGCAGTTCTACTCCTTCTTTCATCGGGCGTTGGAATGCCTTTCTTCCTGAAATGAGACCCATTCCACCGGCACGCTTATTTATAACTGCAGTTTTTGCGGCTTCAGCAAAATCGTTTTCACCCGATGCACCACCACTGTTTATGAGTCCTGCGCGGCCCATATAATTATTAATTACCTGATAACGGGTCAAGTCAATCGGATGATCTGTTGTTAAATCGGAATAAACCTTCTTATGCGTTTTTCCGAATTTTAACGCATTGTATCCCCCGTTATTTTCAGGCAGTTTTTGCTTAATAATATCGGCTTCTATTGTCACGCCAAGGTGGTTTGCCTGACCGGTAAGATCAGCAGAAACATGATAATCTTTTTCGGCAGTTTTGAAAGCTGAATTACGGGTATAACACCACAAAATTGTGGCAATACCAAGCTCATGAGCATATTGAAATGCTTCGCTTACTTCGATTATCTGACGCGAACTTTCTTCAGAACCAAAGTATATTGTAGCGCCAACAGCGGCACAACCCATATCAAATGCTTGTTCTATACTTGCAAAAAGAATCTGGTCGTGTTTGTTGGGATATGTGAGCAATTCATTATGATTAATCTTAAGAACGAAAGGAATTTTATGTGCATACTTCCGTGCAACTGATCCAAGTACTCCCAAGGTGGATGCTACTGCATTACAACCGCCTTCAATAGCTAATTTAACTATATTTTCAGGATCGAAATAAATGGGATTTGGAGCAAAAGAAGCGCCGGCAGAGTGTTCTATGCCCTGGTCAACAGGTAAAATAGAAAGGTAACCGGAACCGGCAAGGCGTCCGGTGTTAAAAATCAGTTGCAGATTTCTTAGTACATTGATATTTCTATCGGTAGGGACAAAAATACGGTCAACAAAATCTGGTCCGGGAAGATGAAGATTCTCTTTCGGAAATTTTGCTGTATAGTTCAGGAGGGCATCTGCCTCTCCACCTAAATGTTCACGGATTTTATCTATCATTTTATATTACTCCAGTTTACTTGTGTGAGATTACAAATTCAAAACCATTCGATTTCATAGTACTTTCTCAAAGGTGCTTTCATTCATTTATTATAACTGAGTGCATCTGCGAGAAATGCGGAAAACCTGAATAGTAAAAATACTTTAATTGCGGCTGTAAACCAATTTGTTAAGGAAGTAAAAACCACTGAATGAATTTATATGGTTTTTTTCACTACTACAAAGGATACATCATCGTCAGGCGGATTTCCTCCGCACCATTCGCTAACCTGTCCTGCAAGCGAGTCGATAATTTCACGCGCCGGTTTTTTGGCAACAGCAAGAAAAACCTCCTTTACTCTATCAACACCAAACATTTCTTTCTTATCGTTGAACATTTCGATAAAACCATCACTCATAAGCAGCATTGTATCATATTGTTCGAATTTTATTTCTTTCTGTTCGTAAGGAAAATTTAAAGACGAGCCTAACGGCATTCCCCTTGATATTATTTCCTCGATTGTTCCTGAGTAATTTCGGTAAATCAACACCTGAGGCATTCCGGCTGACGCATATTGAAAGGTATCATTTTTCAGTTTTCCAATAAGCAGGCACATATATAAAGACCCCAGATTCATCTCTTTAATGGAAACGGAAAACTCATTAAGAAATTGTAATGGTGTAGTTCGCTTAGTTAAGTTAGTAAATACACTTTTTGTTGCCGTTACCATTAACCCTGCTTTAACACCATGTCCGGTTGCATCACCGGTGGCAATGGTCAGGGTTCCGTCCTTTTCAAGATAAAAATCAAAGTAGTCGCCGCCTACCTCAGTAGCTGTCTGCATATAAACGCCAAATTCATAGCCGGGTATTGAAGGCACTGCAGCAGGAAGCATTGATAACTGTAACTTTCTTGCTTCATCTAGCTCTTTAGCTTTTCTTAGATTCTCTTGCTTTAAAATTAACGCTTGTGCTTCCGATGCCTTCGCTTGTAATTCAGCAGCTTGTGCTCTTAGTTCAAGTTCTACAGAGCGGGAGGCTTCCCGTTCTTTTTCCAAAAGGAGTTCTGCGGCGTGTCGTTCCTGTTTAATACTATGCTCGGAAAGGGCTTGTATTTCTCCGATCTTCAGTTCAAGCGCTTTATTTGTTTTTGCAATATCTCGTGCAAGATAAAGCGACATTGCGACCGGCAGACTTACATACCCCATGTATTCAATTATTGCGTAATACTCATAGCCAATGAATTCCGATAACTTCAAAAGTATAATAAAATAATTTGAGCTCATTATTAAAACAAACCCAAGCGCCCCGCCAAGAATTATCCAGGCGCCATCCATCTTTTTTCGGGCAATCCGATAGATCATTATTACGCTATCCACTAATGTTATCAGTGCCACAATTCCCAATATAGAATTTGCAATGTTCTGGTCGAGAGTAATAAGTATAGCGACCGCTGTTAAGAGCCCGAGAATGAGATAAAAGTAATAACGCCGGGGCATTTTTGGATAATAAATTGAAAACAACAATCCGCAGAACACAATAAAAATATATGGTACTGCGAGTAACTGAATAAAAACAGTTGCCAGATGTATGCTGACAGACGATGTATTTTGCTGATGAAATGAGAGTAATGTTATTGTACTAAGAGTAAATCCAAAAATTGAATAATACAGATTCGCTTTGTACTTTTTGTAAAAAAAGTAAATGAGAATGTGAGCAAATGCAAGGGCAAGCATAATACCACCAAGCGAGAGTTGAATGGGGTGAATTTTATGCCAAATATCCATTCTAGCACGCATACCGAGCTTTACATCAACCAAGCGGGAAATAAACCCAAATTGCCACACCACCTGCCTGAGAAGAAGAGATGATTCGTTGAGAAAATGGTTAGAATAACGAATTGCGAGTACTCTCACTGAATCGCCTGCAGTAAATAGTGGTAATGGCGATATATCCGGAATGGCAACTTTTTCATTTTCCGGGGATACGGAGGGAGAACCAAAAGCATGAACCAGTTTACCGTCAAGATAAATTTCCGATGCACCCATATGATAAATTGCTAAACCTACTACTCTGTCCCGTATTGAAGAGTCGGGTTTAATCTTTATCCTGAACCATCCTATGCCCTTCCAACCGAGTTTTTTAATTGAATCGGGATCAAAATCGGATTTCTGAATTCTCCAGTCACTATCGTCGAAATCAGGTTTTGCCCATTCCATATTATCGCCCGGATGAAATTTCCACAAACCGTCGAGGGAAATTCCGGATGATTTTCCTGTTTTTTTATCAACAAGACTATCATAAGAAACTATTATGACATCGTTCACCTGACTTTTTGTAACAAACAATGCACCTGTAAGCATATAAATAACGGTAAAAAGAACGAAGTTTCTTCTCATCGAATGTTTGTATTAAAAACCATTATTTATATGCATTTACTTTCTGTTTATTTGCGATAGCAGCACTTCAACTGCTTTTTTCAGTTGTTCATCAACATTCTTCGATTTACCATCAATCGAATTTACTACCAGATAATCCGGTACCGCAGGTCCAAGTTCCTGGTTCTGATCGGTAGCCTTTGTAAACCATCCCCGGAATGGCATACGGACATACGACCCATCAATCAGACTTCTAGCTCCGGTGGATATCACCGATCCATTTGTTGGCTGACCGACAACCTTACCTATCCCAAGAGTTTTAAAGGCATGCGAAAATATTTCTGCATTAGAATAACTGTTCTCATTACATAATGTAATTGAGGGTCTTAACCATGCGGCAAAAACAAGGCGTTCTCCGGTGGGGTAATAATTACGAAATTTGAATTTTTCCTTTTCTAAGTTTTCAGCTGCCCCGCGGGGAATTGTATAAGCATGCTGTTTATAATTCAAAATTGTCATAAGCAGGTCTGTGGTAAATCCTCCGCCATTATAACGAACATCAATTACCAAACCTTCTTTACCGTATCCGGCGGCAGTGAGTTCTCTTTCAAACTCTTCAAAACTAGCCATATCCATTCCCTGAATGTGTAAATAGCCAAGTTTCCCGCCGGAATATTCATCGGTGAGTTTCCTTTTTTGTAAAACCCATTCTTCATATAATAATTTGCGTAAAGAAGCAACCGGTCGGATTACTACCTCACGCTCTTTTCCATCCGGGCTCTTTACTGAAAGAAGAATCTGCTCATCTGCCTTATTACGAAGTAAATCATAAAAGTTAAGAGTATCAGAAAGTGGAACTTCTCCAACTCCTGTAATAATGTCGCCAACATTTAGTTTGCTTACCGTACGGTCGGCAGGAGAGTCCGGTATCACTCTTCCCACTCTCATACCATCCTTCACGGGATATAGTTCAGCACCGAGCAAGCCGGTTGCGTCTTTTTGAGTTTCTGCCCTGTCAGCGCCAAACATCCCCATGTGGCTGGCATTTAATTCACCGAGCATATAATTAAACATTTCTCTGAAATCTGCTTCAGTGGATGCGGCCATGCAAAGTGGTTCATATTTTTCTTTTAGTTCCTTCCAATCTTTTCCATGAAAGTTTGGATCATAAAAGCCATCTCGTAATGCACGCCAGCCTTCAGCAAACATTTGTTTTCTTTCCTCGGCATAATCAATTTTCAGCTTTAAAGCATACGGTAAAGCTTCTTGTTTATCGCCTTTAAGATCGTGCCGTGCTAAGGCTCCTCCTGGCTTAAAAAAATAAAGATACGCCACTTCTTTGTCAGCAGATACAGCCGACGGATTCTGCCCCCCTTTAGAAAGTTCTTTCAGATCTTTTCCATCCCATTTTATGCTGTAGAGGTCGTAACCTTTGGCTGTACTGCTCATAGCGGTATAGTAAAATGTCTCCCCGTCTTTAGAGGTGAGGGCATTTCCCTCATTTCCGGGAAATGAAGTAACCTGCACAAGGCGCTCATGAATTCTTTCTGTATCAATAATAACAGGTTTTATTTTTACACTGTCTTTCTTTTCATCCTTTTTTGCATTGGAGGGTTCTTTGTCTTCCCAATCCTGCTTCGTCTTCTCAAAATCTTCTTTTTTCAACCAGGCAAACCACACATCATCATTTAACTGATTCCGTGCAGAAATGAAACCCAACTTCGAGCCATCAGGGCTCCAGAACGGTCTGGAGTCTGTGCGGGGATGCATACTTACATTTACCGGGTTACCGCTATTATCTGCTTGTTGTATAAATACATCTTCATTGAAATAAAGATCGGAAATTGAATAAGCGAGCCATTTGCTATCAGGGCTCCATGTTACACCTTCGGGGGTTGCCCAGCCGTCAAGGAGAATTGTTTCTTTACCTAACTTTCCTTCTTTGGAAATATCAGCCGTAATAAGTTTTCCTCCTCCACGAATAAACGCGATTTTTTTGCCGTCCGGAGATACGATAGGAGCTGATTCATCCTCTTTTGTTGTTGTGAGACGAACAACTTCCGACTTCATTGTCTTAAATAAATTCGGTTGTGAATTATCTGCCGACCGAACAAGGTACATTTCAAAGTTATCATCTTCGCGGTCAGAAATAAAAATTAATGTCGTATCACTAAGCCAAACCGGGGAGTAGTCCCTGTACGGATGCTCCGAAACATTTTTGCTTCTGGTTTTTTCTTTATCTATTTCTTTAATAAATACTTCTCCGCGTACAACCAGGGCAACAAGTTTTCCATTCGGGGATACAGCATATTCGCTTGCGTCTTTACTGAATAGTTTAGTTTCTTCGGGATCTAACCGAACATCGCCCCCGGCAATGATGTTAAGACGAGTCGGACTGCTGTTGCCTTTAATCAGGTACAAATTTGTCCCTTGTTCAAACACTATCGATTTTCCATTGCGGCTTATATTAAAAAATCTTACTGCATAATCGGTATATTTAGTTACCTGAACCGGTGTTCCGGAAGATGTACCATCCTCACCTATCTGTGTTTTGTAAATATTATACTTGCCATTTTTTGAGCTTAAAAAGAATAAGGTTCTTGCATCACTCCATTGAGGTAAAAACTCGTTTGATTGCCAATCAAGTAATTTTGTAAATCTTTTCGTTTCGGTGTCAAAAAGATAAATATCCTTATTTGCTGATCCGGTATATGCCTCACGAAAAACAGGGTTCGATCCTCCCTGTGTAAAAGCAATATATTTGCCGTCAGGCGAGGTAACGGGGTCGGAACCCAGAGCATCCAGTATTCTCTGTTCCGTTCCACCATTTGCAGGTATTGCATAAACCTCAGGGTCTCGTTCTAACTGCTGAAACTCCCGCACTGTAGAAAAAAGCAATTTGCCGTCTTCACTCCACGAAGAAAGAGCATCACCGGATGAATGAAATGTTAGTCTTTTTGGAGCGCCACCTTCAACAGGCATTATAAATAAGTCATTATTCCCATACCGACCTGAGGAAAATGCAATAAATTTATCATCGGGTGAAAACTTTGGTAGTGTTTCGTTCGCTTCATGAACAGTTAGTCTTCTTGCAGTTCCACCTGAAGCAGAAACGACCCAGATATCACCCTGATAACAAAAAGCTATCATTGAGCCATCTTTATTTAATGTCGGTTGGCGATATAACTGCGCTGAAATTTGCTGAGTTAATAAAATACAAGTGAGGCAGGTAATTACGATTTTAGGAAAAAGTCCGGAAAGCATCTCCAATTATCCTTTATAAATACGCGATAGAATAAGGTTAAAATAACGGAAATTGTGCAATTGAAAAAGATAGAATTTATTACGCGGTGAGTACCTCGTTCCGGTACTTGTTATTCCGTGTTTATTATTCCATCATGTGATGAATGTTGACAACGGAAAATTATTACTATGCGTTAAGAGATATTAAATACAGGAGAATGATATTCTGTTAGTACCGTAAAAACAATTCCAAAGACACTTTGTACTCGTAGGAATAAATATGTGGTGAGAAAAATTATTCTCGTTTTCAACGAAAATTAGTAATTGAGTAGTGCAGAGTTTAGTTTACAGAAAATGGAACAGCTTCAACAAGAAGTACTTCAAGGCAGACAAACAAAGCTGCGAAAGCAACCGAAGCATTTCGTGGGTGAATAAGTTTTTGTGCCAGATAGTCTTCCGGGTCGTAGATTAGGTCGCCCAGCAAATAAATAAGAAATGGTTCCTGCGATTTCCGTGCAAATTCCCGCAAAATATCTCTAATATCCCTTTCGTCATTGCTCAACATGGAAATCAGCTCTACAATAAAAATCGAGTTCATTTTTAATATTGTCTCAACATCTCCGGCGGAGAGCTGATATCTCGAGGATAGTATTTGCCACGACATTACAGCAGTAAAAAAGAAACTTTCAATTTCTATATCGTTCATTGTTAATCTTATACTAACTTCTGTCAGGTAGCGAACAAGTTCCGGTTGCTCCTCACTGAAATCTTTTATTATTCTATCAATTTCATCCCACTCCTTACTCGTAATGAAAGTATAAATGTCTTTCACTTCCTGTTCGCTGATCATATCAATAGCGTGGCGCTTTAAAATTGCATTTGTTAAAAAAACTGATATTTATGAAAAGAATACAAACGGTTTTCCGTATGTTCTTTTACTTACATATAAGGTTGAAATAATGCCTCATATTTATATTCCTATTATCGAAAGATTCGGGAAATGGTTTAAAAGTATATTTTCCAATGCCTGTAAAAATTGACTGATTAGTAGTATTTTATGCCTATGGTTATTAATTATTCCAAAATCCGAGCAAAAAAAACATTAATTCTTATTTTGGTTTATTATACCCTTTTAGGCTTTCCGCTTTTCGCACAAACAATAGTGAAAAATTCGGCAGGTTTCCCAAAATGGTTAATCG
>CAYTLQ010000028.1:0-13029 GCA_964438715.1 uncultured Ignavibacteriaceae bacterium | reverse complement strand
TAAATACACCATCTATTACCACACGAATATTTCTGTTGTGAGCTTCCTTTAAGAAAACGAGAAATAAGGAATCGGCTCCAGTCCACTTCCATGTTGAAGGATCATCGGGAATTTCACCGGCCATAGTTTTGTAATCACTTTCAGGAGATGGACCGAAGTTTACATCAATGTGATGATATGTAGAACCATCATATTTGTGCAACGATACAGCCTCGAAAACAGGATTAAGATAAATTGCCCCGACGCCAAGTTTTTCAAGATAGTCGAGCCGGTTAATAATTCCCTGAATATCGCCTCCGTACCTGCGCATAGTAACATGCTCACGAAAAGGAACATTCAGCGCTTTTTCCCAATTAGCTTGTCTGAACCATCCGCTTGTCCAGGGTGTTACAGCCCAACCTTTTGGTTTACGGCTATCATTAATGAATACCTTATCCGGCGTGGGATCATTTGTGGAATCCCCGTTGGCAAATCGTTCAGGAAATATCTGATACCACACTATCCCCTTTGCCCATTCAGGAACCTTACTCTGCGGGTAGAGATTAATTGAGAAAAAGATGACTAATGACAGAAGGATACTTCTCATAAAGATAATTCTTTCTTCATTAACAATAATGACTCATCAAGGGGTGTGGAATTAAATCCTAACTCGTATTGTGCCTTTAAAGTGTATAAACCGGACTTTAAGGGTCGCAGGGCAGGTTGATTGAGAGATTCGGTGATGATCGGGATAATGTACGATTCATCAAGTCCGAAAATCTTTGCAATCCGCAGAGTAAACTCAAACCGTGAAAGAAATTCTCTGCCTCCGATGTGATAGAGGCCTGTTTTTCTTTTATCTATAACGAGATCGATACCTTGTACAAGGTCATTAACAAAAGTGGGATTATTTATCTGGTCGGTTACTATTGAAATTTGCTTACCTGACTTAATAGATTCTACAACCCATTTTACAAAATCGAGTTTGCCTCCCCGTAAAGTTCCGTAGAGAACATTTGTTCGTAAAATTGCATATTCAACACCGCTAATCCGTAACGCATTCTCGCTGGCAAGTTTTGTTCTGCCATAATAGTTTATCGGACAGGGAGTATCCGACTCATTATACGGACCTTTTGTTCCATCGAAAACATAATCGCTGGAAATGTGCACAATAAAGGCATCAATTATGCGTGCAGATTCTGCCAGATTCTCTACTGCGCGTACATTAACTTTCCATGCAGTTTCGCGGTCACTTTCTGAACGGTCAACATTTGTAAATGCAGCGGCATTGATAATAACATCAGGAACAAAATCGAGGATAAGATTCTTTACATCCTCCCTTTTTGTAAGATCGAGAGGAGTGTAATGAACATCGCGGAAAGGATGCTCAGGAAGCAGGTCACAGCACATTAATTCAACATTATCCATCTGAGAATAATGTACTATGCTTTGCTGTCCCAGCAAACCTGCAGACCCGGTTACAAGTATTCTTTTTTTAAGAGAGAAATCTTTTAATGTCATTCCCTAAATTGGCAATTTTTTTAATAGAATCATATTCCGTAATTATTGAAGAAGCAGTAATGCCGTAATGTAAAGCGCTTATCAGGTTGCCCGATTCCGAATATCGGTAAAAGAAGTATGCCCCGAAAATATCACCACAACCTACTGTGTTAACCACATTTTTTTTAGGCGCCTTTTCAAAAATAGAAAAAACTTCATTTCTCTCCTTTGTGTATATGCGTGCGCCTAGTGAACCTTTTGTAACAATAACAGCCTTAATACCCATATCCAGCAGTTGCGAAACTGCTTTATGTTCATCATCATAAACTGTAAGTGTACATATTTCGTATTCGTTTGCCTGTAAAATATCAATGTTCTGCGCCCATAAATGAAAATCAGGCACTTTTGTTGATTCCCTTTTTAATGAATTATTAGTGCCGCGTGTTAACGAATGAACATCGAAATACAGCGGACATTGAAATTCCCTCTTTAAGACGGCAACATCATTACTATTAAGCTCATATCCTGATATCATATTAATAAGAATGCCATCAAATTGAATTCCACAATCAATCGGTAAAGGCAACCTGCCCGGTAAGTGAAGAAATTCCTCTGTTCGTTCTTTATCAGGGTAAATGGTAAGTTTTACTGTAGGCACATTTTCAATTTGCTGTACAAAGCGCAGATCGAAATGCCGGTAAACATCCTCATAAAGTGTTCGGTTTGCGTCATCCAATGCAGTAATAAGGGAAAATGAAGAATTATCATCTTTAAGACCTGCAAGTCCTGCCGCTGTATAGTAAATCCCTCCCGGCTGTATAAGAGTTTCGTCGGGTTTTTGTATTATATCTTTAACGGTATGACCAATAATAAGTAATTTCATATTAATGAAAATTCCATAACATAAAACGCAGGAAGTTTTTCGGCGAACTGAAAGGTAAGTCTGCTCGCATCAGCTAATACTGAATACGAGGGCGAGTATTGTGTCTCAGAAATTGCAGAGTCGAATTTCTCCGTTGAGCTTTTGATTTCAAGTCTGAATGTGAAAGAATTTCCTGTAATAAAAAATACGGTTGCTGATTCTTTGATAATGTTAACAGAGCCGGGAAAGAGAAGTCGGGATGAAATTGTATGGGTACCTCCACCAAAAAATTCATCTTTGATGCGAATTAAACTTTCCTCTTTAAGGAGTTTTATACTTCGCTTACAGATTACCGGGTCGGCTAAACGGACATAGGCATAATGCTGTGCAGAAACTATATCCTCATCGGGACCGGAATACCACTCAAGAATTTTTGGTTTGGTATAATCTTTTCCGCCACGGGAATCGGAAAAACTTTCCACCGGCTCAATACCATCAACAGTAAAAGTGTTATGAGATACGACCGAACGCAGTTTCGCGTAAAGATCTTTTTGTTTATAAAAGGAATATGTACCGGCATCGAGTATAACCGGTAATTCATTTTTATATAGTTCGAAAGAGAAAATATCGTTATGTGCCGGAGCGCTGAACTGTGATGATCGAATCTCACTGCTTTTAAAAATAATTTTCAAATGAGAGTTTTGAAGGAGAAATAATCCGCCTTCTTTAAAGCCAAACGATTTCTTTTCAGCCGTAATTGGAGACCCCGAAATCCTCTTATCGGTATCAGGGAAATAAAGATTGCAAATCATATCTGCATAATGGTTGCCCGAAGAGTAGGAGAAATTCATTAATACCCGAGATGCAAATGAAAGAACCGTACTTGACCGAATGACTGTGGTATCGGGTGATGAGGGAAGAATTTGACTGATTATAGAATGTCCGATTTCCGGTATGCGTCCATCAGAAAGAGAAAAGGCGCGGACGGCATCGGCAATTCTCATCACATTCTGTGAGAGTAAATCGGACTGGTTTTTTTCTGTCCTTTTAATGAAGAAAAGAGTGATTAATAATGCTTCAAGAATGAGCAACTGCCCCGGCATTGAATGGGAAACATGGATTCCATCGCGGGTAAACTGCTTTTGAAGTTTAATCTTCAGAAGTTTAAGGGCTGTTGTTTTTATGCGCTGACCATATTCATGCCCGCTGAAAAGCACCCCGATTAAGCAAAGTGCGCAAACATTTATCAGAAACAGGTGATTTGTCTTTTTTTCTTCACTGAGACTATTTTCGAGATACAACGAAGTAGCGAGCAATAACCGCAGTGAAGGGTTAAGTAAAGTGTTCCGGAAATCATGTGCTTCACGAAAATGTAGCAGTGACAGAATAACATTTATTGCCCGCATAGCTGATTCTCCGGGGAATTTCCAATGCAGCCCGGAAAAGAATGGATTTTGAGTTAAGAAACTATTTAAAATATTCTGCCATTCCTGATAATACTTTACCTCTCCGGTAAGTCTGTATGCGTATCCTAATAATGGTCCATGGAATAATCTGCCCGGAACCAGCAGGAAGGCGAATTCTGCTGAGGCAGGGAGGTTATCAAACTCCTCTTTCCATGGGATTCCTGTAGGTAAGCTGACTTTATTTACATAATCGTAGTTCCACTGGAATTCCTTTCCTGCATGAAACTCTGTGTCGTAGAGCTTGTACTTATTCTGCAGAAGGGAATCAGCTCCCGATAGCAGTTGGTGCAAAGCGTCAGCAGAGAAAATATCTGTTGAGCTGATCGGCTGAGTATTTATGTATTTAGTAAGTTTATCTTCAACATCACTAAGGAGTTTATCAGTAAAAATTTCAGGTAAAACATAACTTTTCCCTGCATAGTAATACTTCTCTGCCTCTCGCCTGAACAAATTATATTGTAAGCCCTCAAACCGAAATACTTTTAGATTTTCAAAAAATTTCACATCAAATAATACATATTTCCTGAAAATTTTTTCACCAATTGAAAACCTTAATTCACTCTGCTAATTTTAACTTTATCCCGTTATTGTAGGGTTATCGTCCTTAATTCCTGTACTTACTATGCCGGAAGACTGACTCAGATAATCCCATTTTTTTATGTACATTTAACAATTAAAACTGCCCATCTTTCAATAATCGGTACATCCGGTATTGGGTGCAGAATTTTTTCACTACAAAGCAAATTTTCAGATTTATGTTAATAAAATCGGTCGGCTTCTATAAATTTTTTCTTGTTTTACTGATTTTTTTCTCTTCACCGGTACTTCCCCAGGTTATGATTCAGGAGGGGGTATCAAATATCAACAAAGAAAACATCAGGTATAACCTTGAATTCTTTGCTTCTGATGAACTGCAGGGGAGGGAAACCGCAACTATCGGAGAGCAAATAGCTTCCCGATTTCTTGAGTTGGAACTAAAAAAATGCGGTATAAAGCCACTGCCCGAATTGAACGGATATTTTCAAAAATTTCCAGTGCGGTATAAACAGGTTAGTGAAAAATCGGCAGTTACAGTTAAAAAGGATGGAGAATCACTGCAATTACGATATGAGGATGAATTCATTTGTAATCCGGGAACAACAACGAAAATTACGGGTGAATACCCGATTGTTTTTGCGGGATATGGATTTAGTAAACCGGAATGGAATTTAGACAGTTATGCCGGACTTGATGTAAAAAATAAGATTGTCGTAGTCCTTAATGCATTTCCTCCCGCATTACGAGATACAGTACTGTCCGAGTATCAATTGTACATGCTTAACCGGACAAGAATTGCCACTGCAAGAAGTAAAGGAGCGGCAGCTGTTTTATTTACAGTTGGAATATTGCCGGGTGAAAGTTATGATGAGTATGCAGATTACTTTTCCGGACCTGTAATATCGGCACCTGAGAATGACCCCGGAAATGGAAAATCTGCGTTTGCTGTTCTTTATGCAGGAAAGGAAACACTTAAACGGTTATTTGGGGAATCAGCAGAGAGTTTAATACGCGACGCAATGGAATCGAAGCCTCTTACAAGTTTTCATTCGGGATTAACTGCACAGATTTCGATTAAGATAGTTGATGAATCACGATATGGGAGAAATGTTATAGGTGTTATTGAAGGAAGTGATCCGGAGCTTCGAAAGGAGTATGTTGCCATTGGGGCTCATTACGATCATTTGGGAATACGGAGAGGGGAAATTTATAATGGGGCGGATGATGACGCATCGGGTACGATAGGAGTTCTGGAGGTGGCGCGTGCATTATGCGAACAGGGAAAACCGAAAAGATCGGTGCTTGTTGTATTTCACTCCGGAGAAGAAAAAGGATTGCTGGGCTCTGCCTATTTAACGGAAAACCTTTCGATAACAAGCAACATCATAGCGCAAATTAACCTCGATATGATTGGCAGGGAACATGTAGATACGATATATTGTATCGGTACTGATAAACTCAGCTCACAGTTGCGTCCTCTTGTGGAGGAGGCAAACAGAAATAGTGCAAATATTGTACTTAACTATAAATTTGATGATCCGAATGACCCGATGAAATTGTTTTACCGAAGCGATCATTTTAATTATGCAAAGAAGGGTATTCCCATCGTATTTTTTTATGATTATATGCTGGAAGATTATCATAAATCAACTGATGATGCCGATAAAATAAATTTCGAAAAAATTGAGCGTGTAAGTAATCTGGTATATTCAATTGTCTCTGAACTTGCCAACGCACCACAGAGACTGCCGGTGGATAAAGATCTGGAACCGTAGCATTAGCTTTGATGTTTTATAATTGAGTAAATGAAAGTAAAAATGAAAATAGGAATAACCTGTTATCCCACATACGGAGGCAGTGGAGTTGTGGCCACAGAACTGGGAAAACAATTAGCACTGAAAGGACATGAGGTACATTTTATAAGTTATGCGATGCCGTTTCGGCTAAATCATTATGTGGAGAACATTTTTTTTCATGAAGTAGAATTAAGTTCTTACCCCCTCTTTGAGTTTAATCTGTATAGCCTTGCCCTTGCCAGTAAAATGGTTGAGGTGGCAACATTTGAAAACCTCGATTTACTTCATGTACATTATGCCATTCCTCATGCAACCAGCGCTTTTTTAGCAAAACAAATTCTTAAGGGTAAAAGAGATCTCAAAGTAATTACAACATTACATGGCACCGATATAACATTGGTGGGACTTGAACCTTCTTTTCTTCACCTCGTAAAATTCAGCATAGAGCAAAGTGACGGGGTTACAACAGTTTCGCGATATCTTAAAGAAAAAACACAAACAAATTATGATATTACGAAAGAAATTGAGGTAATACCTAACTTTATTGACAGCAAATATTACAAACCAATGAAAGATATTCCGTTCAGGAAACATCTTGCACCAAACGGTGAAAAAATTATTGTACACACCTCGAATTTTCGTACGGTGAAGAGGGTTACAGATGCAATTCGTGTTCTTCATCAGGTGAGAAAAGAGGTAAACGCTAAACTCGTATTAGTTGGCGATGGCCCCGACCGCTCTGAATGTGAAAGACTTGCCAGAGAACTTAATTTAACGAACGATGTAATATTTCTTGGCAAGCAAGATGCATTAGTGGAAATATTAAACTGCGGAGATATTTTCATAATACCCTCACAATCCGAAAGTTTTGGACTCAGCGCGCTTGAGGCTATGTCCTGCGGTCTTCCTGTTATTAGTTCAAGTGTTGGCGGATTACCTGAACTTGTACGCCATAACGAGACGGGATTCATTGCAGAAATCGGGGATATTGACAGGATGGCGAAGTACACAATTGATCTACTAACGAATGAAAAAAAATACAATCTTTTTTCGCAACGAGCACGGGAAAGAGCAGTTAATGTTTTCGATGAATCATTAATCATTCCGCAGTATGAAGCTCATTACGAAAAGGTTTTAAATGGCTGATTATATGAACGATAAAGAGTTTATTAACGAGCAGGTTGAAAGATTGCGGAGAGAACTAAAAAATTTCCCTGATGACTTTATGAAAAAGTGTACTATCCGGAAAGAAACATTTCCCGGCAAGCGACTTCTTCTGGGCGAAGAATTTTTTGGCGCATACGAAATTATTACAGCAGATGGCGCACAGGTATATTCAGCAAAAAGCTTTCTCGAAGCAAAGTTTATTGTGTATTCGGGACGAACAAACCCGAAAATACTTGAAATACCTGTCGAAGAAAATGATCTTCGTGAAATAGTTCTTAAGTACGAGCAATACATTGATGGCGTTATACGAACTATTGATGATGCGTATAAAACAAAATTTCCCGGCAGTAAAAGTTCAATGCAAGCCGTAGCGGAGATTTTTAAATTGCTGGGAGTAGTTCGTTTCTGATGAAGAAACTGCCTGCTCTCAATACTCAAATTTCGGAATACTTTCAGTTACTCTATGGGGATGAATTCGTAGAGCATTATTTCGATTATATCAATTCCGATATATCTACCACCATAAGGGTAAATTCTCTCAAATCTTCTGCAAAAGAGCTGGCAGAAATATTAAAACGAGATTATTCACTTGATGCAGTGCCGGTTCTGGGTATTCCGGAGGCATTTCGTGTTGCCGATGCAGACAACAGGCTTGGTAAAACAATAGAACATATCACAGGACAATACTATATTCAAAGTCTGTCATCAATGCTGCCGCCATTGGTTCTTAATCCTTTACCTAATGAAACTGTTCTCGATTTATGTGCCGCTCCCGGCTCCAAGACAACTTTTCTTTCTGCGTTAATGAAAAATACCGGAGTGCTCATTGCAAACGAGATACAGGCAGACCGCGTAAAAATGCTTGCGTATAATCTTGATAGAACAGGGACGATAAATACCGGCGTAGTTCATGAACGCGGCGAGTGGCTTGCACATTATTATGATGAGTATTTTGATAAAGCCCTTGTTGATGCACCTTGCAGTGGTTTGGGGATTATACAAAAGAAAGGCGAAGTGAATACCTGGTGGAATAAAAATCTGGTTGAAAGACTAAGCGGTCTTCAGTATAAACTCCTTGTTTCTGCATTGCGAATGCTGAAAGAAGGAGGGGAGCTGGTTTACTCCACATGCACACTTACTGCTGAGGAGAACGAACAGCTTATAGATACACTTATAAAAAAGTACCCAGTGGAAATTCTTCCGCTGGAAATACCTGTTAGAACATCTCCGGCGCTCGAATCCTATCAGGGTGTTACATTTAATGCAAATCTCAGTAAAACCGTGCGATTGTTCCCATGGCACAATGATTCCGAGGGATTCTATATCGCCCGATTGCGTAAAACAGGTACTATCGAAAAAAAATATGATTTTTTAGAAAAAGATGCCGGAACCCGAATACCGTTCCTTAAAAACACCAGAAATGTTTCTGAGTATCTTTATAATATATTCGGGATTCAACCTTCCGTGTTTGAACAATTGAAACTTTATACAAAAAGTGATGATGTTTACTGCCTCCCGGCTGACTGGGATAATATACACAGGGTAAAGTTTAATCGTCTTGGGATTAAACTGGGAGAATTTGATAGATTTGGCAATTTTATTTTACATACAAATGGGGCGCAACTGTTGGAAAAATATATTACAAACAATATCATTGAACTTGATAGTGACGACGAAGCAAGGCGTTATCTCGAAGGAGGTATAATAAAAAGTAGTAGATTCCTTGGCAGAGGGCAGGTAGTGGTGAAATACAAAGGAAGAATTATCGGAACAGGAGGATTAACGGAAGGGCAGATAAAAAGCCGCTATCCTCGTGCTTACCGAACACAGGCAATAGATTTAAACAGATATTAATTTCACAATTCTTCGTAATACTCTCAAATGAAGAAGGAGAAATAAAAAAGCCGTGGGTTATCTCCACGGCTTTTCTGTTATACTATGTTTGTTGTTATTTCAGCAATTGCATTTTCTTTACTTCTTCTCCCGACGGAGTTATCAACTTATACAGATATGTTCCGCTCGCAAGTCCTGCTCCATTAAACTCAACCTCATAAATTCTGCCTGCATCGGCAATTCCGTTAAACAACTCCGCTACCTCCACGCCAAGTGTGTTATACACTTTAAGAGTTGCTTTTGTATTGTCGTTAAATCCGAAGCGTATTGTCGTTGATGGGTTAAACGGATTTGGGTAATTCTGATCAAGTACAAATCCCTGCGGAAGCATTCCCGTAAATATCTCAACTGTCCGGCTATATTCAATTGAGCCATCGGTATCAATCTGTTTCAGCCGGTATTGATAAGTAACGCCCTGCTGAACGGTATTATCAGAGTAGATGTAATCTTTTGGTGAATTGCTTGTTCCTGCGCCGGGAATAAAAGAAATTGAGGTCCAGTTTTCTGAGGAAGATTTTCTCTCTATCTCAAAGCCGTAATTATTTACCTCAGTTGCAGTTGACCAGTTAAGCAGAACGGCATTATTTGCAAATTTCGCAGAAAAGGATGTTAACTCTACGGGTAAAGGGGAGGAGGGATTATCAGTTGTTTCAATATCGTCCCAAATTAAATTCTGACTTGAACCAACTACTCCATTACCAAAGGCAATCGATTTCATACTTGCATTAGCGGTTCCACCAAGTGAAACATTTGTCAAAGTCTCTGAGGCTTCATTAGAGTTTGATTCATTCACAATTTTCATGCAGAACTTATCATTGCCAAATGTTCCACTACTTCTCACATCAAAATCAATTGTTACCAGATAGATATGTCCTCCTTCACATGTATAATCAGCGGAATTATCAGCGTTACGAATTGTATGAAGAGTACCATTATCATATTTCCATATTCCGTCACCGCTTATACCTACATATAGTCTTTGCCCGGTATTCCAGCTTGTTTTATCATTGGTAAATGTAGAACTGAGAACTACTCCGGCGGACTGTCCATCACTGGTATTAAGATCAAAACGAATTCTAAAAGCAATCCTTGTCAAACCGGTTTTGGCAGAGCTGAAACTTCTTGAAACGGCTGTCCCTGTACCGCTATTATTTGCATAAAGAGCAAAACTTTTATTTCCGCTTATTTGTCGGGAATTTGTAGCTGAACTTTCGATATACTCTCCCCCGTTATCATTGGTACTAAAGGCTTTGAATTGAAAATTTCCAGTCCAATTACTTCCAAAATTTTCATCAGTGAAATTATTCCCTGTATAACTTTCTGCATTATCTGTTTGGGCGATGATTAATATTGGAACAAAAACAAAAAGTATGATAAATTTTTTCATAAGCTACTTGATTTAAGAAAAAAACGCTGAAATTTAAGGAAAATGATTTTTAATACAAAATGAATTACCTTCGGTGTTGAATTTCAAAAAGTTCATTATGGTAACAGACAGGTATTTTTCAGGTAAGTGAAAAATTGCATTACAGTCTTTTGTCACCCAAAACAGCATTAATTACGATACATAAACAATAGTCAGTAGTCGGGAAAATTGTATCTTTACGGTAACATATTTGCATCTTTTTTAAAATTATTACATCTAACGAATGACCGAATCAGAAATTATTGCGAAAGCAAAAGAGGGCGATCGCGGCGCTCTCTCTGCACTCGTTAAATTATACGAAAATACAGTTTATAATTTTTCATTTAAAATCTGCAGAGATAAAGAAAAAGCTGAGAATACTATGCAGGAAACATTTATCAGTATGATTAAATCTCTGCCGAATTTTGATGGTAATTCGAAACTTTCTACATGGCTGTATCGTATTGTCTTAAACCACTGCCTGATGGAAGCAAGAAAAAATAAACGATACGAATATGTGGATGTTGAAACAGAGGACAGCCTTTTTGATGATAAATATCTTGCTGACTGGAGTACATTGCCTGTTACAAGCATGGAAAACAGTGAACTTCGTGAACATTTGGATCAGGCAATCAATAAACTTTCCCCTGAATATAGGATTGTTTTTATGTTGCGTGATGTAGAGCAATACTCTTCCGAAGAGACAGCAAATATGACGGGGCTTACCGTTGCGGCAGTAAAATCGAGACTGCACAGAGCCAGAGCATTCTTACGAAACGAATTAACAAAGGTATTCAGCTATGAGTGATTCACAGTGTATTACTTGCAAAGATGTAATGAGCCATGTTTGCGAGAGTCTTGGAGAAGAACTAAATTCTCCACGCTGCATCGCAATTAAAGAGCATCTGGAAAATTGCACACACTGCCAGAATTATTTTAATTCTGTTG
The DNA here is from genome assembly GCA_964438715.1 of uncultured Ignavibacteriaceae bacterium. Taxonomy (GTDB): domain Bacteria; phylum Bacteroidota; class Ignavibacteria; order Ignavibacteriales; family Ignavibacteriaceae; genus CAYTLQ01. The sequence continues at coordinate 1,476 of CAYTLQ010000028.1, read as the reverse complement.
AACAGACAATTGAGTTTTACCGCAGTTATAATGTCGTGATGCCGGAAGAAGCCCATGAGCGCCTCTTTAAATTATTGAATTTGGATGAACTATCTGAGGGCGATATATCTCATTAAACTATTTAAGCTGATGCCATTTACTAGAGACTGAAGCATTCAGAAAAATATACATTATTTTTCATTTTCTTAACATCCTGCGAATCTTTTACGGGAATATTGCATCTAACCGGATTCACAAAAACTAATAAAGAATTATCAAAATGGAAGAAGTGCATTTTTACAACACAAAGGTTACCTGGAAAGAGGGAAGAATAGGTGAAATATCGGAACCAACTCTTCCAACAATCCAGGTTGCAACGCCACCCGAGTTCAATAAGGGAGTCCCAAATATATGGTCACCTGAGCATTTGTTTCTCGCTTCGGCTAATGTATGTCTTATGACAACATTTCTGGCAATTGCAGAAAACTCGAAATTAGATTTTCTGGCGTATTCAGCTGATTCTACCGCTAAACTTGAAAAAGTTGATGGTAAATTTATGATTTCAGAGATTACACTGCGTCCCGAAATTACCTTGAAGAACGAAGCGGACAAAGAAAAAGCGTTGAGACTAATTCATAAATCAGAGGCTAATTGTTTAATTTCAAATTCAATGAAATCAAAAATAATTCTTGAACCAGTAATTAAATTTTAAAGGAGAAGATATGCCGATATTTGAGTATAAATGTAACGATTGCAGTCAGAAATTTGAAGTTTTAGTAAAATCTTCGGATCATGAGACAGATGTAACCTGTCCTTCATGTAAATCGGTAAATCATAAAAAACTGTTTTCATCATTCTCTGCTTCGGTATCCGGGTCAGCAACTACCTCTTTCGGCGGATGTTCCGATGGTTCTTGTGGTATCCCCTCTGCGAGTTCCGGTTGTAGCTCCGGAATGTGCGGCTTAAATTAATTTATACATAAAAATAAGGAACTAGTATGAAAATATTCGCCATAATTGCTGTTGGCATAGCATTGGTACTGTTGTTGTTTAACAATTTTTTCGGTCAGGATAAAGAAATAAAAGAAAAGGAAATGAAGGTAGATGAATTAAAACAGCGTTATGGCAAAGATACTAACCTTGTTGTTCTTGATGTACGCACTGCAGAGGAATTATCCGGTCCGCTGGGCAAAATAGAAAAAGTCATTCACATTCCGGTTCAGGAATTAGAAGGAAGATTGACTGAGTTAGAAAGATATAAGAACAAAGAAATTGCGGTAATTTGCCGTTCGGGAAACCGCTCAGTGAGGGCGACATCCATTCTGCTTAAAAATGGCTTTAACGCCAGAAATGTAGCAGGGGGAATGATAGACTATCGCAGATAATTCCATTGAAAGAGATAATGTTCTTTAACGACCCGGCTCCACCATAGGCCGGGTTTGTTTTTATTAAGAGGTAGAGTTATTTTGGGTAAGATAATTACAGGTAGGTTCATTAC
>CAYTLQ010000027.1:0-16571 GCA_964438715.1 uncultured Ignavibacteriaceae bacterium | reverse complement strand
GCTATAAACCTTAACAGAAAGAAAAAAAGAAAACCCCCTGAGAGTTTAAACAGGGGGCACTAAACATCATTGTTACTTAATCAAAATCAAAAATTTCGCCGAGAAATCCCTTCTTTTTCTTCTTATAATAGTATTCATCTTTCTCGTAATGATCCTTGTACTTATAGTCATCCCTACGATAATTCTCCCGCCTTTCCTCCTCATAATAATCTTTTCCCCGCAAAGATGGACCCTGCTGTTCAAGTGCACGCTCGATTAATTTATCGAGTTCACCTCTGTCTAACCACACTCCTCTGCATTTCGGACAGTAATCTATTTCTATACCTGAACGATCGGTAATAAGCAAATCAACTTTACAAATTGGGCATAACATATTTTTTTCCTTTTGTTTCGTTAATAAACGGTGTACCGGTTAGTTTTGTTCCCTGATTACCTTTCCTGATTTGTTGATAAACTGCGTTTTTTTATTTGTTCCGTAGCCGGTAACAACTTTTGCAATTTCTCCGCGAAAATCGTATGCTTCATCATAAATGAACGGTATCGCCTCATTGCCATTAATATCAAGAAAACCGCATTTGCCATTTTTTTTCGCTTTTGCCATATCCGAACTAAAACTATTTATCATCTCATAAGAAGGTTTAAGAAATATACGACCTGCGTAGTCAAGTATGCCAAATAATTCTTTATCACCTGACGAGTTGAAGACTATTCGATTATCCTTGTAGTCGGTGTTAAAATAATATGCTCCGGGACCAAAAATATACTTACCGGAAGTGTTAATGAGAGCAAAATTTGCCGGTTTATATTCACCTGTTTCCATATTGTATTCTTCCTGAGTAACCATTACTACCGAAATACCATCTTTAAAGGGATACACTTCAGCATATTTTGGTTCTATTATCACTTTTCCTGTTTTATCGATGAAGCCCCACATTCCGTTAATTTGCACTGACGCTTTACCTTCTGAAAATTCTCTGACTTTTTCAAACTGCGGATCGATAACAATTTTTCCCGAGGTATTAATAAATCCCCATTTCCCATTAATGTTTATCCCTGCCAGGCCTTCTTTGCAATTAGTAACCATATCAGCAGGGGCATAAAAATTTTCCGGATTAACCTTAGTACTGAAGATTTCCTTGCCTGTAGTGTCAATAAAACCCCAACTATTGTTTTTCTCAAACCAACATATACCTTCGCTAAAATTTCCAATGAAATCAAATGATGTTTCAATAAGGTAACTTCCATCCTTTCTTATAATAAAATATTTATATGCCTGTTCTGCCGGCACTAATTCCTTGATAATTGCCAGACCGTTGTGAAACCCATCAAGACTGTAATAATATTTTGAACTCAGTAATGTACCGTTGGCATCCAGATAATTCCATCCCTTTTCTGTTTTTACCATGGTATATCCCTCCGAAGTGGAGGCAATATATTCAAAGATAAAATCAGTAAGAGGTACAAGATTTAATGAATAAACAGCCCAGTATTTCCCCTTTCGCAACTGAATATTGCCGGTATTTTGATTGTATTCTGCGCCGTCGTATTCCGGCTTGACAATAATTTTTCCTGTTTCATCCATTAAACCATATTTCCCATTCGATGAAATCTGGTAATAATACTCTTGGGAATATCCCGAAAAGATAAACACAACAAAAAGATACAGTATTATATATGATCGCATTTTCAGTTCCATAATATTTAAGATTCAAAAAGCAATATACAACCGATATCGCACATCAAGACGAAATTTCGATGGATTGAATTCCCGGAATGATGAGCAATTCCTATTTATAATCACAAAGCCGCAAATTTATTTACCCGTAAAGAACCTCCTCCGGAGTAAGAATGAAATTCCGGATTATACATTGCTTCAGCACCAAGAACAGGCAACTGAAATTTTCCTAAATTAACAACGCGTAGTATGTAATAAAAATCCTTTGACTCACCGGAATTCAAACTCGTGAAGAGAATAATTCTGTCATCTCTGATATCCATGTAGTCCGGCGTGAATGATTTTCCCGGTAACCATGATATATTGAGCGACTCCGATAAACGAGGATTTTCTATTTCAAAACCACTTGGTATTAAGTCACTGATTGCTATGTTTTCTGAACCGGAAATTCCGGCAGAAATAGTAAGCCGACAAACGAGAAGTTGTCCCTGCTCAAATATATTATCGGTAATTGCTCTTCCGGAGCGCAGATCATAATAGGTTCTTCTGGCGGAGATAAAGTTATCTTCCTCTTTTACTTTACCACCGGACTTTACGCCTTCAGCACTCCAAAAATAGTAGATACTACCTGAACCGGAGGTTTTTAGTTTTATTTTATTTCCTGATGATACTTGTATTGTCAGATCCTTGCCACTGTATGAGCCTATTTGCTTATCACCGGCAAATACCTGAACCTTAACATCGGACTTCTGCGATTTTACCGCGGCTTTACCAAGCGCCAGAAATACAAAAGCCTGTTCCTGCGTATTATAAAGTTGATTTGCATTATTTGCAAGATGACTGATAATGTATGGGATTTGTTTGTTTGCCGGATCAACATCTAATAACACATTAAGCATAAGAGCATCTGCACGAAATTCTGAATCAAAATTTCCACCATTACTCCTTGCGGTTTTTTCTGATGCAAATGATTGCGGGACTAAGTCATAATAAGAATTCCATTTCCCAGCAAGAGCATACGAGCCGGCAAGTACATACACCATATCTCTTGAGAGGAGGTTCATTCTTCCGCGATAGTAGTTCATTGTTGCGAAATCGGCTTTTCCCGCTGATGCAATCACATAAAGCGAATAAATTATTTCTTTGGGTGCAATCTTCTTAATCTGTTTACCATTGGGAAGCGAAACTACATAGTCCACTGTTAGTTGTTGTTTTACTTTTGTACCCAGAAAACCAAGCGCTTTTTCCAAAGCATCACGATTAATCTGATAACCCGCACGCTGTGCCTCAACCAGAAAATGTGTCGCATATACTGAACTCCACCAGTTATACTCACCCGATCCCTGCCAGTATGCAAATGAACCGTCATATAACTGCATCGATTCAATTTTTTTCACCGCCTCTTTCACATAATATGCCGGAGCATTTGTCCTGTATTGTTCAGGGGCAACAACTTTCGCTAACTCCGAAAAATACAGAAGAGGAAATGCCTTCGATACAGTTTGCTCAAGGCAGCCGTGAGGATAACCAATCAGGTTTTTTAATTGTTTAGCAAAGCGAACAGCTGGAAACTTACTTAAAGTTACTGTGTATTTTTTTGTTGAAGATACAAAATCATTAGGATAAGTAATTTCAATCTCATTGCCCGCTTTAAGCTCTCCGGCACCAGTCTCTGTTACAAATGGTGAAGCAGGCCGCACAGCTAAATCTACAACCTCTTTAACTGAGGCAATTCCGGAAGTAGTAAATGTTACTTTTCCTGCACCTATCTGATCCCATGTTTTTAGAGCAAAGTTAACCGTTTTGGTACTATTTGCCTTTACAAAAACCGATTGCTTTGTTAGTCCGGTTACGGCAATAGGGCCATCTGTTTTTATTTGAACTTCAACATTTCCATCCCTTGCTGTTGTATTAATTATCGTTACAGGAACAAACAACGAGTCATACGATGTGAGAAATCGCGGAACCTGAGATTCCAGTATAATGTCATCAAAAACCTTCATATAAGAAGAACCGGAACCAAATTTTTTGCCTTTGTAGGCAACCGCCATGAGCCGGACTTCTCCGTTAAATTGTGGAATAGCAACAGGTATTGTAATTTTTCCATCAGCGCCGGTCCTTTTAATCCCACTCCAATAAGAAAGGAGCTGAAAACGCTTTACAGTGATAGGGTTTGCCCTTTTTTCTAATGATTCACGAAGCGCCGCATCGCCTCCCGGTGATTTTAACGAAATAAATTCAGGCAATAACAACTTGTAGAGATCATACCCCTCTACTATCAACGGTTTCATTGCATACATAGTGGAATAGACATCGGGCGTTTTATAGTTTTTAATTTGCAATATTCCCTCATCAACAGCTGCCAATGTAACAAACACATCACTTCCTGCATTTGTAGATACTGTTACATTCTGCCTGCGCCCCGGTTTAATTTTCGCCGGAGCATTAATTTTTACTGAAATGTTATTCGATGACTCTTCAACCCTAAGCGCCGCGTAACCATGTCCGGCAAGAAACGGAGAGTTATTTTCTTTCGTATGAGCGCGAAAGAGGGTTGCACTAATATAAACATTAGGCAGATACCCCTCTTTTATCGGAAGTTTTAATTCCGCACTATTCTTATCAACAAATACATATTGATAATAAAGAATACCTGATCGTTCGACAGTTACCAGCATTTTACCGGAGAATGGCGTGGTAAAAAGAATTTTTGCAGTTTCTCCGGGTTTATACACAGGTTTATCAGTCTGAATATTAATTTTCCCGTCTTTATCTACTTCATAAGACGATGCACTTGTTGTAAACCAGTCGAATGTGTAAAAATTAATTACCTGATAAGAGTCTGCGCCCTTACGCATTATTCGCAATTCATATTCACCTGATTTTGTACCCTTAATGTTCACGGTATTATTTACATCGAAGAGTGTTATAGTTTTCTTCCATTCTGTAATTTCTTTTCGTACTGAAGTATAAGCATATCTCCCGTTTACATCTTTTTGTAATGCAGTTTGCCATTCGAATCTTATCAGCTCAAGTGTAAGTGGTACATTTGATTCCGGTTTATCACTCGTATTTAATGCAATCAGCCTTATCGGGATATTCTCGTTTACCGAATAATAATATTTCTTCAAAGGGATAAAACCTGTGTAAACCGGATTGGGATAAATATCAAAAAACGCGCCTCTTGTAACCGTTCTTCCAGTAACATCAAAAACAGAAATCCTTGCAACAGCGCTCACAATACCGTTACCGGAAATATCTGAAGGCACAGTATAGCTTAATGAAGCATTGCCGTTATCGTCAAGATAACCATCCAGAAAATAATTCTGAATCGCAGGTTTTACGGACTGAGCATATTGACCGAAAACAAAATCAGGGTAATTCTTCGAGGTGAAATCTTTATGTTCGAATCCTATCGATACATCATACCGTAAACCGGATGCCTTCGCGCCGAAAAGGTATTCAGCGTTGAAACTGAAGGGAACATTATCCCCCGGTACGGCAGATTTTACATCGTTCTTAACATTCAGTCGAATTTTATCCGGTGCGAATTCTTCAACGGAAAATGAGTACCCGCCGATAATTTCCGGACCGGAGTAGAGTTCCACAGAGTAATTACCTGTTGCGGCATAGTCAGCAAGCCGGAATTGAAATTCACACGATCCCTCTGTATTTAGCTTTGTGGTAAACTCATCGTATTTCTGTCCGAGCGGATTAAGTACTTTCAGCACAACAGGAAGTCCGGATGCCGGGTTATAGTCAGCTTTCCTTACAATAGAGGAGATGTTCACTGACTCCCCGGGACGATAAAGATTTCTCTCGGAATAGACGAATGATGTGAAATCTTCCGAATATTGCCGCTCACCGGCAATATCGTACCGCGATTGATCAATTTCAGTTTCGCGCAGATCGATATAGTTAAAATCATTTTTTGTTTCGGCTGTTATCAGCACGGGAACGAATTCACCGATTTTTTCTTTTACTCCGCTAAATTTTATTATGCCATCAGCATTGGTTGTTCCTTTGAGTAATGTCTGGTTACTGCTGGAAAGCAAAGTAATTTCAACATTGCTTACCGGTTTTGTTGTTTCAATTGAATTAACAAAAACAAGCACCTCATCAGGACCTTTTTTCGCTATTATACCTAAATCACTCAACGAAACTATTTTGGAATCATAGCGCCAGTATTCCGTCGAAGAATTCGCCCGAAGAACATAAATCCCCTTCTGTTTATTTTCGAAGATCTTATTAAGATTAATTGTTACTTTCTCGAGCCAGTTTTGTCGTCCTGAAGTTTTCAGTTTTTCTGTGTACAGAGGTTTACCGTAATCACCCACATAATAGTCATTATATCCCCAGTCATAATCAGAATTATAAGAATACACAGCGGAATTATTAAGAAAATGTACAATATTGTTAGGGAAAATTTGAGAAACACTTACCTCTATTTCATCGGTATTCACTGCATTCAGCGAAATATTTCTTTCTCCATAGAGTTTCAGGTATTTTCCTTTTCTGTCCGTAAAACTCACCGATGGTTCAAGATCGATGAGAGAAACCATTTGCTCAAAATCCGAATCGAGCTTTCCGCCATAAAGTCCCGGTAATCCTTTTCGCAATTTGAGATGTACTTCAGAGACACTACTAAGATTTGCTTCTATCCTGAAAGTGTTATCACTAACAAATAAAGAAAAGTCTTTTTTCGGTTCTAACTGTATAAATTTACCCGCGTTTTTTTCATCAATAGTCTGAGTTGTTGTTACTTCTATCCATCCGTTCGTTCCATCAAAACCTGAACTTACACCGGTAACCGCAAGCTCGGTAATTGGCGGCAGATCAGTTTTTACCGTTCTGTCTTCAACAAGTCCTTCCTTTCCTACAAGAGACATAAGTCCTTTTTTTACTGTTATTACGAACTCCTGCTCTTTGTCAGTTTGTTGAACTTCTCCAAAATTAATAGCAATAATTTCTGATGAGCTATTGTTGAGTATTTCGTACTGAGTAATAAGCTGGCCGTTTCGTGTTACTTCAAGGAATTGTTTTAATTGCGATGGATTGACTGCATAGTTGAATTTTATATTTGCCTGCGTGGTTAATTTATAATACTGATTAGGGATATTTGTCCAGAAAATGTCAACAGACACTACATCAAACCCCGGTGTAAAAAATTCAAAGTCATCGAAGTTTGCTGAGTACTGAGTACCAGACAAAACTAGTTGTGTGATTCGTGCTTTATATTGCTGTATAGGATCAAGCGGAAAGTCCGGTGAAAAGACAAGAGTGCTGGGAGTTACCCATTTATATTGCCCTTCAATTTTGGGTGTAAATTCAATGTATTCTTTCCTCACCCATTCATTTAGTAATGAATCGGGTGCAAGATTTTTAGAAAATTCGATACGAAAAGTTGTAAGGCTGTTAACTTTGCCTGTAGGACTGAAATTGAGGACAGTTACATCATTACCAATACCACAACCGGAAATTAACGCAATAATTAAAAGGGAGAAAAAGTAGTACACTGTTTTCATATTATGCTCCACAAAATAATTTTTTCCACCGCGTGAATGATTTTCGTTCAGGAAGGAAAGAATGTCAGAACTTTACTTACATATAGGGAGATAAGAATATTTTTTCAACCAATCGGCAAGAGTAAGAATTATTAAAATATTATAAATCTTAGAAATACCATATAAGAGCACAGGAAAGAAATATTATGTTAAATAGCAGTTTTCCCTTGTACCCTTTACTGCAAAAAAAGGAATGGTAATCTATTTAAGTCTAAGATCCCGTATCCGGAACTGTGGGAAGTTCTTACCCTCCCTGGTTTTATGATCTATTGAAAAAACCATATCAAAGGTAGGATGTCCGTTATTCAATTCTGCGGCGAAAGAGCCAAAGTCAAATCCTACAACATCAAATACCTTATCGCACCCTTCCTGCTTAACGGTAAACATAAGATGCTTACCTGCGGCAACGCGTACATATCCTGAAACTTTTACATTCTCCGTCCAGAAAACCGGTCGCATATTTGCCGGTCCGAATGGAGCAAACTGTTCAATAATTCGAATGAATTTTGGTGTAATTTCGGAAAATTTAATTTTTGCATCGACTTCAAGAGGGGGAGTAAGTAACTCTTCGCTTAACTTGTCGGAGACTATTTTATTAAACCTGAATTTAAATTCATCTAGTTTATCCAATTCCACTGCCAGGCCTGCCGCCGCCTCGTGTCCACCATAATGCAGAAGCAAATCCTCACAACCTTTAAGAGCCTCATAAATATTAAAATGCGAAATACTTCGCGCAGAACCTTTCGCAACTCCGTCGATAGTAGTTAGCATAATAGTCGGGCGATAATATTTTTCTACAATGCGCGAAGCTACGATTCCAATTACTCCGGGATGCCAGTTTTCTTCATGGAGAATAATTGCACCTCTTTCCTGATACAACTTATCCGTTTCTATGAGGTAAATTGCTTCATTTACCGTTTCCTCATCAATTTTTTTTCTTTCAGAATTATCCGATTCAAGTTGTGCGGCAAGCAGAGCGGCTTCTTCTTCACTTTCGGTAATCAGTAATTTTACAGCAGTGCTTGCGTCACCAAGCCTGCCCACTGCGTTTATGCGAGGAGCTATTGTAAAAACAATCTGCGCTGAAGTGAGAGAACCGGGCTCTAGGCGGGCGGCTTTCATCAGAGCTCTTATACCGGGACGAGGATTCTGATTAACATTAATTAAGCCTTCTTTTACAAGAATTCTGTTTTCATTTTCCAATGGAACAATATCCGCCGCCCCTGCAAGCGCTACAAGGTCAAGATATTTGTAAGGCTCCTCATTTTTCCCAATTCGCTGACAAATGCCTTGGGCTAATTTAAATGCTACTCCTGCGCCCGAAAGATACTTGAATGGATATTCACAACCCGGCTTAAGAGGGTCAAGCACAGCATACCCGTTGGGGATTGTATCTTTCGGTTGATGATGATCGCAAATGACGACATCAATTCCCAATTGATTTGCATAATCAGTTTCCTCAACAGCCGTAATGCCGCAGTCAACTGAAATCATTAAAGTGGTTCCAATCTTTTTTGCGTGGTCTATACCCAGCCTGGAAATGCCATAGCCTTCCTCAAGTCTGCGTGGAATATAGTAAGAAACATTCGCCCCCAGACTTTTAAGGAACATATACATAAGCGCTGTTGAACATGTCCCATCAACATCATAGTCACCGTAGATAAGAATTTGTTCATGGTCGGCTACAGCTTTTATTACACGACTGGTTGCCTCGTGCATACCATTCATTAAAAATGGATCGTGGAGATTCTGAAGAGATGGTCGGAAGAAATCTTTCGCTTCCGAAAATGTACGTATGTTTCTTATTACCAAAAGCCTTGCAAGCGTTTCGGGAATATTAAGCGATTCTGAGAGCGATTTTACTGAAGATTCATCAGTAACTGGCCTTAGTACCCAGCGTTTACGGCTCATATTGTGCTCTTAAAGAGCATCGAAACATCACTTGCGAATATACCTGTAAGCCGAATTCTGTTATCCACGAATGGACGGCAATTATTTCTCTCGATTACCGGTTACCCGGAAATTCCAGCGGCCTACCCGAAAGCACAGGGAACGAACAATTCCTGTTCTTTCAAAACGAAAGAACGGCTTTCTGCTTGGCCTTGCTCCGGGCGGGGCTTGCATAGTCCGGTTTAAAAACCGAATCAGAATTCCTGACCATTACCGTTACCGGTAATGCGGTAGGCTCTTAACCTGCCTTTTCACCCTTATCCCAATCCGGGACGGTATATTTTCTGTTGCGCTTTCCGGGGCTGTAAAGTTACCTAATACAACCCCCGGGAGTTACCCGGCGCCCTGTTCTCTGGAGTTCGGACTTTCCTCTATTTCCTTTGAGGGAAACAGCAATTGCCCGGTATATTCACGGTGAAATGCTCGATGATCAAATCTTCCTTTTATTTAATAAATATTTAATTCAATGAGGCAATATAATAACTTTGGCAAGATTTGTCATCTGAAAACATTTTTCACTAAAATTTAACCTGTTCACCCCGGCGAGATTGTTTTTCTTGAACTTTTTCTGTTGCCACCAGATTTTGGCTATCTAACCCCACTAACTAACTCTATAGGAGTTTATATTTATAGTGATGCCGGAATCCAATTTTGGCTAAGAACTGTGAAAATTTTGGTCAAAGCACTATTAGATTGGCCGATATGCAGGAAATTTTATAACGACGGTAGTCCCCTCTGATTGCCGGCTTTTTATCTTTAATTCTCCCTTCAATGCTTTTGTCAGTCCATTTGCAATTGTGAGTCCAAGTCCGGCGCCTTCGAACCTGCGTTTATGTCCCTCTTCTTCTTCCTGCATAAACGGTTGAAGAATGAGATCGATTTTTTTCTCATCAATTCCTCTGCCTGTATCAGATACATACACCGTTAGGCTATCCTCAGAGGAAACAGTTTTAATAAACACTTTTCCACCGGGTACATTATATTTAATTGCGTTATCAATCACCGATTCAACTATCTTTTTGAACTTCTCCGGGTCAGTTTCAATTTCCAGTTCTTCCTCGTCGTAGTCGGTATAAATGGAAACATTTTTATCCTTTGCCAAATCCTTCAATCGCTGGTATGATTGATGTAGTAAATCTGAAACTCTGCATTTTTGATAATCCAGCATAAGGTCGCCGGATTCTAACATTGAAACTTCAACAATATCGTCTATGAGTTTTAACAGACGCTTAATACCATCGCGTAAAAAATTCACCATCTCACTGACAGAATCATAAATGCCAGCCTCAATGTCATCACAAAGAAGGTTCGCATATCCAATTATTGCCACAGAAGGAGTTCGTATTTCGTGTGACATATTTGCAAGAAATGCCGACTTCAATCTGTTCAATTGCATTTCTTTTTCGTACGCCCGTTGTATTTTTTCCTGTGTTTTTATCTGCTCGGTAATATCCGTCATAGACAAGATAAAATAGCCCGATACACCGGGCTTCAGTTCAATGGATGTCACTTTTACGATATATTCAGAAGAAGTACGACTATCGCTATACCGGAAGTTTGATTCATGCACAATCCCCTTTTGAATTTCACTAACTGCAATCAGCACATTCGTATTCAGCACCGGTTCGAGAATTTGTTGCACGGTTTTCTCAACAATCTCAGCTTTCTCGGCATTAAGGAGTTTCAGAAAATTTCGGTTCGCATTATCTATAAGGTATTCCTCATATGACATGCGAACAATTAAAACCGGATCTGAAATATTATCAAGTATTGCGCTGAGATGATCTGCTGAACTTTTAATTAACTGATTATTCCTTACATATACTGTTATATCATTTACCGTAACAATAAAATTTGTAGGAAGATTATGATCGGTGATGACTGGGGTAACTTTAATTTCCTTATACCATTCACTACCTGCTTTATCTGCGCCCTGAGCTACTCCCTCCCAAACAGAATGATTAGTTAAACTTTCGCGTAGTCTCTCTAACTGAAATCGATCGAGCAGTTCCTCAAAAACGGTGAGTACCGAAAGCCGGTAAACATTTTCAATCTTTTTATCGAGTACTGTTTCGAATGAATGCGTCATATAAGTAATTCGGCCATCCGAATCGGTTATGAGAACCGGCACACCGCCTGAATCAAGAGCATTGTGCAATAAGTTAATTTTCGACTCAATGATTTTCTTTTCCAACACAGAACTGAAAAGTAATAAAAGGAATTCTTCACCTTCCAGTATGACTCTTTCACAGTCAACTATATAATTAACCGGTGTATCATTACCATTGAGAAATATTGCCGCTTCAATCTGCACTGCTCTATACTTACTTTGTATAAGACTGCGCATAAAGGAAGAAAGAGATGGTTCCGATACAAGCTGTTTTATATTGTCATCTTCTTTCAGATGAAAATTCAGTTCGAATGATTTATTAGTAAAAATAATTTTCTCGTCATAGGTAAGTACAGCAATAGGCCTGCTATCGGGCAGGTCTTCAAGTAACTTAAAATCCCTCAACTTCTTAAAATTTTTACTAACGGTGAGATTTTCAGCTGTTTCGCTCATTTTTTCTCTTCATAATACGACAATTTGATAATACTCAGCATTTGCCCATTATATGCTTTTTGAGGAAACTTCGCTATTTCAAATTCATTGAGTTTCTCAAGCAATAAAAGCAGACCATAAAATATGTTTGCACACTCATTAATAAGGTTATTCGTCTCCGTTGAGTCGGTTAATTGCGGGGCGAATGAAAACGGAAGAGTATCAATGGCAGATAACTGTTGAAACTCCCTTATGAAATAATTATGAAAATGGGATATATCGGGGGTGTTGTAATGCCTTGCGGAAATTGTATTTCGATGGACTCTGTATTCACAAGTACATGAAATTGTACCAGCTTTTATGTTGAGGGTAGCAAGTGCGAGAAATGTTTGCCACTCACTATGGTAGAGTTCAGCTTTATCGATAATTGTTCTGAATTCAATATCCCCGATCATAAAGCGAAATACAAAGCGTGAATTGCCGGTTTTGCGGATTTCTTGTAATTCCCAATCCAACTTTTGTAAAAACTGTGCCGCGGGAGAAAAGACAACGGAATCATTCATTCCGGCAATTTTTTCATTCACACCACCGGAAAATAATTTATCGAACTTTCCCGTCCGAATATCACCTTTTCGGAAATTAACACCTGAACCTACATTGTCAACACGGGGCAGCATAATACCCCCTACTCCTTTAATCCTGGAATTTTCAACATACCCTGTTCATTAGAATATGAAACAACTTCAGGGTTTTGAATATTCTTTAACGCCTCTACTGCATTCGTAATTCTGCCGATAGCCTTATAAATCAATTGAAAATCCTCATCTTGCGAAACACCTTTCTCTTTTACTTCAAGCTCAAGATTTTTGAGGGTGATTAGCAGACTACTTAACGGATTATTCAACTGATGACCAATTGTACACGCTAACTCTATTAAAGCTTTGTTATGTTCCGATTTTCGAAGCTCGTATTGAAGATTATATATTCTTATACCAGATCGTATTCGGGCAAACAGTTCCTGATTTTCCACAGGCTTAACAAGAAAGTCATCCGCACCAAAATCGAGACCGGTTACCCTATCCTTTAGAGAAGAGCGGGCAGTAAGAAGAATAAAATAAATCGACTTCCATCGTTCGGACTGTTTAATGCTGTGGCATAATTGGACTCCGTCCATAACCGGCATTGTCCAGTCAGCAACAATAACCTTTGGCTCAAAAGTTTCAAGTACCTGCAATGCTTCAGAGCCGTTATTGGCAGTAAGGACATTGTACTGATTTTTCTTAAGTAATCGTTCAAGAATAAATCTGGTATCAATGTCATCTTCAACGATGAGTATATTATCTTGCTGCATCTGCGGATAATTTCAGTTTTTCAATTTTTGTTAACAGATCATTGAAATCTGTTATTGGTTTTAAGATATAGTCGTTTGCCATACTCTCTGCCATCAGGTCGCGGCCGTTGAGTTTGTTTTGATACGCAGTTACTAATAAAACAGGAATTGCGGCGTGCCGAGGATCCGATTTTATAATTTTTGAGAGATATACTCCATCAACTTTTTCGTTATTGAGATATGTATTTTTGAGATTAATATCCAAAATAATTAATGCGAGCTTCTCATTTTCAACAATGCGGAGGAATTCATCGCCGTTGTCAGTAACAGTAATCTGATAATTTGTTCTACGAAACAAATAGGTATAGAACTGCTGTGTAAATGGATCATCTTCCATTATTAAAATATGCTCTTTCATTTTCCGCCAATGTATTTTACTATTATACTTACCCTTCTGTTTACTAAATCGAAAGGGTCATTTGGATTTTTCAGTTTCTTATCCGCATATCCACGAATTTCATATACGCGCGACTCTGTCAATCCACCACTTACGAGAGCTTTTCTTGCTGAATTCGCTCTATCACTACTTAAATCGTAGTTTGAGTATCCGGTGCCTTCATTCATATAGGGTCTGGCATCGGTATGCCCTTCTATAACAATCTGGTTATTTAGTTTATCTAACTGTGCACCAATTTTCTGCAATAAATTCTTAGCTTTTGGTTTAAGATTTGCGGTGCCGATGTCAAAAAAAACATCCCGTCCGCCTTCAAGCAATTCAATTTTTAAACCTTCATCAACAATCTGCACTTCAACATTTGCAAGCATTTCCTGGAATTCAGGATCTTCCTTCATTTGCCGAACAATCTCTTCACCCATCTGACGGAGTTTTTGCTCCTCCATTTCCTGCATTTGTTTTTTAAGCATTTTGGAGTCGGCAATATCTTTTCCCTTACCCTCAATGATACTCGCTCCCTTTCCGTATGCGACCGATATTGGATTACGGAAATATTCTGCAACTTCTTTCCGTACTTCATTACCCTGACTCATAATCCACAATACTATGAAGAGTGCCATCATAGCCGTAACAAAATCAGCATACGCTACCTTCCAAGCGCCTCCGTGATGACCATGCCCACCCTTATTAACTTTTTTAATTATTATGGGAGTTTCGTTTTTCGGGGAATCGGACATGATCTATTCCTTTTTACCTCGTAGATACGATTCGAGTTCGGTAAATGAAGGACGGCTATCGGAAAAAATAGTTCTTCTTGCTATTTCAACTGCAACTATTGGTGGATTACCTTTTGCGTAAGCCACAATGCTTGCTTTAATTGTTTCAAAATATCGTATCTCTGTTTCGATAAGATGATTAATATTAGTCGCTATCGGATTAAAAATGCCATACGAAAGAAGCACGCCCAAAAAGGTACCTACAAGCGCCGCCGCCACATGGTGACCTACAGTCGCAGCTCCCTGATCGATACTACCCATTGTTACAATGATTCCTAACACTGCGGCAACAATACCTAATCCCGGTAACGCATCTGCCATCTTTCCCAGCAAAGCAGGAACGGGCTCCGATTCAAGTTTAAAGGTTTCTATTTCTGTTTCCATAAGAGACTCTAACTCATGTGGAGGAACTCCGCCGGATAACATTACCTTGAGTGTATCGCAGAAATATGCAACAACTGTAGCATTACCAATAAACTTTTTATTCCTCGATAGGATGTCGCTTTCTTTCGGCTTTTCAATATGCTTCTCTATTGCAAGCAAACCGTCTCTTTGTGCAATGAGAAATAAATCGTAAAATGATTTCAACAATTCCAGATAATCTTGTTTTGTATCGTGCTTGGCGCTCATAGCTTTAGGAATAGCGGCTACAACTTTTTTAATTGTTGAAAGAGGGGCTGAAATTAAAAGGCTTCCTATAACTGCTCCGCCGATTGTAACAAATTCCGAAATCTGAATGAGCACAGCCAGTTCACCACCCGCCATTGTAAATCCTACAACAACAGCCCCGAGAACGACAACGATTCCAATAATTATAAACATGTAAAGATCATCCTTCCCGAACTACTTCATCCTTAATTTTTTTTACCTGCTGGAACAATTGACTGCATTTCAATTCGATATACATCCAGTCCGTTTCAGAGCGTATCTCCTTCGACTCAATTTCTTCTGCAATTTTGCTTAATTCCATGTGACCAATTGTTCCACCGGATCCTTTAATTTCGTGTGCCAGTGTTTTAAGAGTTGAAAAATCTTTTCTGTTAAGACTATCGATTATTTTTTCCTTTTTTTGAGAAAACGATTCAATAAAAAACTGTACGAGATCAGTTTTAATAATATGTTCATCGGATTTTTCTATGTGCTTAGTACCGGAGTGCTCCTTTTGATGCTCGAAGAGCTTATCACCGATAAGTTCATTGAGGTAACGCATTATTAAATTTTTCTGCAATGGCTTAGAAACAACCTTATCGGCGCCCGCTTCAATTGCTGCTAATACATTTCTGCGATCGGTATTCGCACTTATTACAATCACCGGAATATCTTTTATTTCAGCAAGAACTTTTTTTACCTGCAACATCTTTAAACCGTCAAAATTAGGCATCATTAAATCGAGAAAAATAACAGCAGGTTTTAGTTCTACAGCTTTTTGTAATCCTTCCAACCCATCGGAACAGGTAGTAACTTCAAAGAAATAATCTTCAAAAAACTGTTTCAATGTTTGCTGAATTACATCCGAATCATCGACAACCAGAATACGGATGCTCTTTAAATTATCTTCATTCATTATTATTTATTTTTTTAATTTTCAGTGATTTAAGATCTTCGATGGAAGCTTTCTTACTCTTTTCAATAGCTTCAACATTCAGATTCTTTACATTTTCATATAACTCATCCCTAAGAATTTTTACCGAAGCAGGAGCTTCTATTCCGATTTTCACCTGATTTTCAGAAACCGACACAACACTGATGACTATATCGGGACCAATCCGGATTTTTTCATTGATTTTTCTTGTGAGAACTAGCATAGATGGTGTACTTTAGTTTAATTTTCAACGAACAGTTGGTAATTCAAGGGGTATTTGTCATCATCGAATATTTTCTGATATCCGACCCGTTGTTCCTGATTCAGGTAAACCGGCGCTTTTAGATTAATAGAAATATTCGAGGGTGTTTTATCAAGTTTCACTATTCCAAATGCCTCAAAATTTTCAATTTCATTGTATTCATTCACCAGCAATTTTACAGGAAATAACGGAAATACTATTTCCGGCTCATCGACCGAAGTTAACCAGAAAAATAAACCATCTTCCTGACTTAACAAAATGAATTTTTTCAGGTTCTCGAATCCGATAATGCCATCTGAGAAAGAAATTATATGATTTTCATCAAATTCGATTTCACCAAATTGATAAGTATTTATCTTCATTTTTCACCTTTTATTTTTTACTATTATAATATCAACTCTTCTGTTATTTGCTCTGCCCTCAGGAGTATCATTAG
>CAYTLQ010000026.1:0-5968 GCA_964438715.1 uncultured Ignavibacteriaceae bacterium | reverse complement strand
ATGTCCACTTCTTGCCAGTTATGGTAATGTCAAGTTTTCGCTACGCGTATGTTGTGCATGGGGTCCCAGGCCGGTTGATCTGTATTTAATGGTACTGAAAAAATTAGGCGCTGAAATTTAACTGGATGGGGGATACATAATATCAAAAGCAAAAAGGCTCAGGAGATCTAAAACTAATCTTTATAAATCGTCTGTAAGCGCAACGGGAAACCTTCTTATGGCCGCTGTTCTGGCAAAAGGAACCACTATATTAAACAATGCCGCTATGGAACCGGAAATTACCAATCTTGCATCGTTATTGGTAAAAATGGGTGCACGAATAAATGGCATAAACTCTTCCATTCTTGAAATTGAAGGAGTGGATGAATTATATCCCGCTGAGATTGAAACAATTCCGGATCGTATTGAGGCAGGAACATTATTAATTGCTGCTGCTATTACCGGTGGAAAAATCACACTTACAAAATGCAAAGAGATGCACCTTCAGGCTATTCTCTCAAAACTTGAGGACGCAGGATGCAATGTTACCACAAACTTTGATCAGGTAACTGTGGAAGCTTCTTCTGATGGATTAAAAAGTGTAGATGTTTCAACATTTCCTTTTCCGGGATTTCCAACTGACATGCAGGCACAGTGGATTTGTCTTATGTCACTCGCCCAGGGTACTTCAACTATCACCGATACTATTTACACTGATAGGTTTATGCATGTTCCGGAACTTAATCGTCTTGGTGCAAATATTACCATCAAAGATAATAGCGCAATAGTGAAAGGGGTTAATAAACTAAAAGGCGCTAAAGTTATGTCAACAGACCTTAGGGCCAGTGCCTCTTTAGTTCTTGCAGGCCTTGCGGCTCAAGGAACTACAGAAGTGCTTCGGGTATATCACCTCGATAGAGGTTATGAACGCTTAGAGGAAAAATTAAGCGCTTTAGGTGCAGATATCGCGCGTGTTCCGGGAAGCGAATTCTAAAGCAGTTGCAGTTAGTTTTCCAGATACTTAATCATAGCATCATTTACCTGTTCTACAGGAAATTCCTGCCCGGTCCATAACTCAAAAGCTTTCGCCGCCTGATAAACAAGCATCCTTATCCCATTTATTACAGTTGCCCCTTCTACCTCAGCAAGAGCCATTAGTTTGGTTTTCGAAGGATTATACACCATATCAAAAACGATTTGATTACAGTTAAAACTCTTACTTATCGAAATTGGGGTGTCATCTATTTCAGGGTACATTCCGACATTTGTCGCATTAATGATAAGTTTCGACTGACTTAGTACACCAACAATATCGGGTGGAAATAACTCGTAATAATCTATCTCTTCGAATTTCATTTTCTCAAAGAAATAGTGCTTGAGCAATTCTGCTCTTTGTTCAGTTCGGTTAATGATATTAATTTTGGTGGGCTTGAAATGTCTTATCAGAGAATAAATAGCGGCACGGGCAGCGCCTCCTGCTCCGATAACCGATACTTCTGTTCCGCAGATTTCATCCTTAAAAGGTTGAAGTGACTCAACGAATCCAAAAACATCAGTGTTATAACCAAATAACTTACCATGGTCGTTAACAATTGTATTAACCGATCCAATGGTGCTCGCTTCATCGGATATATTATGGAGTAAAGAAATAATATTTTCCTTGTGAGGGAGGGTAACATTAAAACCCTTTATATCAAGTGAAACCATCCCTTTAAGAGCATCCTTCAATCCACTATGAGGTACATCAAAAGGTAAATAAAGATATTCTAAGCCGAGTAACCGAAATGCTACATTATGAATGTATGGTGAATAACTTTGTTTAATTGGATGCCCAATAAGTCCGACAAGTTTTGTATTCTGATGAAAAAGGTCCTGCATAAATATCCTTTGAGCCAATTGGAAATGGTAAAAGAGTGATTATTCCCTAATGGTGATAATTGTAAACAACAAAAATCTGAAATATGTTAATTCAGTATAATTTTCTACCGTAAAACTTTCTTCTCAAATATAATACTATTTTTTTCAAAATTGTGTTATCCGTCTCATAAAGTTATGAGGCATCGGGTATGGTATAAGGGTAAAATGATTTAATAAAAGAAAAGTGTGATGTTAACATAGGGGATGCCGTTAAGGGCATCCCCGAAATAATCTAATTAAGAAGGGATGTTATTTTCTGAGCAGCGTCGTGCAATGAGCCTGCCACTGAGAAATTAAGTCCTGAATCTTCCAATAATTCCTTCGCTTCTTTGGCATTTGTACCTTCTAAGCGGACAACAATTGGAAGGTTTATTTGAATTTCTTTCGCGGCGTCTATTACTCCTTGTGCAACACGATCACAACGAACAATACCACCAAAAATATTTATAAGAATAGCTTTAACATTCGGATCGGATAAAATAATTTTGAATCCGTTTGCTACAGTTTCTTTATTTGCACCGCCGCCAACATCAAGAAAATTAGCAGGCTCACCGCCTGCAAGTTTAATGATATCCATTGTTCCCATTGCTAATCCGGCACCATTAACCATACAACCAACATTACCATCAAGTTTTATGTAATTCAGGTTGTATTTAGAAGCCTCAACTTCAAGAGGTTCTTCTTCGTCAAGATCACGAAAATTTACAATCTCTTCCTGACGGTAAAGTGCATTATCATCAAAATTCATCTTTGCATCAAGCGCCAGAACATCACCCTCAGCAGTAACTACCAGTGGGTTAATTTCAGCGAGAGATGCATCGGTAGCAACATAGGCTTTATAGAGTGAAAGAAAAAATGAAACGGCATTCTTAAATTGGTTTTTCTCTAAGCCAAGAGCAAAAGCAAGTTTTCTTGCCTGAAATCCCTGAAGCCCGATAAACGGATCTATTGTTTCTTTAATGATTTTTTCAGGTGTTTCCTCTGCTACTTTTTCTATCTCCATACCACCTTCTGTTGATACCATAAAAACATTTTTAGAAGTGGCACGGTCTAAAGTAATACCAACATAGAGCTCTTTACTTATATTCATACCTTGCTCAATAAGAATTCGGTTCACTTTTTTCCCTTCGGGACCGGTTTGATGAGTGATCAATTGCATCCCGAGAATTTGTGAGGCATAGTTATAAACATCATCAAGTGATTTTGCAATTTTTACGCCACCACCTTTGCCTCTTCCACCGGCATGAATCTGTGCTTTTACTACCCAAACACTACCACCGATAATATCTCTGGCAACCGTTACTGCTTCTTCAGGAGTAAAAGCAACAGCACCTTTTGGGACCGGTACATTATATTTTTTTAATATTTGTTTTGCCTGATATTCGTGAATTTTCATCAAATGCCTTTCTGAAATTTAGCTTTTTATACTTTTTCACTCATTGTTTTTGCCTGAAGGAATAGAAGAAGGTAATCACGACCACCTGCTTTAGAATCTGTTCCCGACATATTAAAACCACCGAATGGATGAACACCTACAAGCGCTCCGGTGCATTTACGATTAAAATAAAGATTCCCAATAAGCAGTCCTTTTTTGGCTTTCTCGATTTTTTTCTTATTTCTGGTATAAACTGCTCCGGTAAGTCCGAATATTGTATTATTCATTATTTCAAGACCATGGTTAAAATCTTTTGCTTTAATAATAGCCAATACAGGACCGAAAATTTCTTCCTGAGCAATTCGTGCCATCGGATCGATATCTGCAAAAACTGTAGGTTTAATATAATAGCCGTTTCCCTCAGCTTTTTCACCACCGACTATAAGTCTTCCTTCTTTCTTTCCAATTTCAATATATGAGAGAATGTTTTGTTCTGCAGAAGCATTAATCACGGGTCCGCAACGGAAATTTTCTTCAGCCGGACCTATAGGTAAGGCTGAAACTTTTTCTTCAATTAGTTTAACGAATTTGTCATAAACCTTTTCATCAACAATAGCTCTTGAACAAGCAGAACATTTTTTTCCCTGGAAACCGAACGCAGAGGCTACTACACCGTTTGCGGCGTCATCAAGGTCGCATTCACGATCAACTAAAATACCGTCTTTACCTCCCATTTCTGCAACAACCCGTTTTAACCAAATCTGACCCGGCTGGACTTTTGCGGCCAATTCATTAATATGAATACCAACTTCCATTGAACCGGTGAAAGAGACAAAGCGAACTTTCGGGTGAGCAACCAGTGAATCGCCAACTTCACCGCCGGAGCCGGGTAGAAAATTCAAAACTCCTTTTGGAAGACCAACACTCTGCATTATTTCAAAAAATAAACGCCCCATCATTGGTGTATCACTGGAGGGTTTCAATACGACTGTATTACCGGTAACAATTGCTGCAGAAGACATTCCAACCAGAATTGCAAACGGAAAGTTCCAGGGTGGTATGATAGTACCAACCCCAAGCGGTATATATACTAATTCATTTTTCTCACCTTTTATAGGGGTGATGGGCTGTTTTGCAGAATAGCGTAACATTTCACGACCATAGAACTCCAAAAAATCAATAGCCTCTGCAGTGTCACCATCAGCTTCAGTAAAGTTTTTTCCTGCTTCAAGAATCATATACGCATTTATCTCAAAACGGCGTCTTCTTGCTACTGCGGCGGCTTTAAAGAGATAACTTGCTCTTTTTTCTGCAGGTACATATTGCCATGTTTTAAAAGTTTCGTAAGCAGTCTCTACTGCTTTATTGACCAGCTCAGCATTACCTTTTTGGAAACAAGCTATAAGTTCATCTTTATTACTAGGATTGTACGATTTTATCAGATTTCCGGTCTGAATATTCTCACCGCCAATTACTATATCGTATGTCTGTCCGAGTTTTTCGCGAACTTTTTTTATTGCCTGAACTTGTTTTTTATAATTTTCGGGTTTAGTAAAATCTATGATAGGTTCATTTCGAAATGGGGAAGGTTTCATAAAATGAGAACTCCAATTAATAAATAATTAATCTTCAAAATTACTTGAATTTTAATTCTTATACAATTCCCGTAAATTTATTAACCGGCAAAAAAAACGGAGCACAAGGCTCCGTTTCAGATTAGAAATATAGATTACCGATTAATCTCCCTGAATTCTTTCACCCGATACTCCACCAGCCAGTGCCGCTAATAAACCTAATACGATACTAATTAGTACACCTGTAATAGTCAGGAAGTGAGTATCAGGATCAATCGAGAACTTGAAAATGTCCAGATTTATTACGGTGGTGAAAAGACCTGCTAATGCGGCTTCTTTAATGGTAACGCCAGGGGACTTTAATCCCACTATTAAGCCCGTTACATACAGACCAACTACCAATGCAATAAGCAAAGGGGGTAAATAAAAACCGAAAAATTTAATAATCAGATTTGTAATTAACATACTGATTGCAACGCCAACAATTGCTCCACAGATAATCCATCCCCATTCAATCAGTTTCGATTTACTCTGATTATTATCTAATGTGCCCTGAAGTTTTTCGCCTGCCCAGGCTCCTGCAAAAGTGAGAATAATTCCATTCAAAGTTAACAATATCATATTAGTCACATAAGCATCGCCCTGCAAGAGTTTAAAGCAGTTAAGAGACATTGAGGTAAGAATAAGATATGTGACGACACCAACTAAAATTGACGCAATTCCAGGTTCAGCAATTGTCTCATCATTAGAAACCAAACCGGCAATAATTCCTGTAAAAATATATCCTCCGAGGATAGCCATAAAAGGAAGAACCGGCGTTGCAACATCACCGGTAAGCAATGCAAGAAAGATTATTAATGGGATACCGACAATAACAGAAAGGGCTAAAGATTTTATATCCAGAGATTTAGACATCACCGCTCCAATTTAATTTAAGGTATTAGAGAAAAATAGAGCATTTTAAGGAAAATCAAAAATAAAGTTCCTTAATTCCGATATAGAGACAAAAGAAGGACTGTTTAAAGGGCAAAAAACAGAGTAATTTTGAGAAAACAAATTTCACCCAATAGGTGAAATGCAATTTTAAAGCAAAAAACAGATTTCAAAGCAAAAAACAGTGAAG
>CAYTLQ010000025.1:0-14547 GCA_964438715.1 uncultured Ignavibacteriaceae bacterium | reverse complement strand
ATTGAACCGGTTAATACCTGAATTCTTGAGTTGAGTTTTTCAATATTCTGCTGAATTGATTTCAAAGTTGATTGCCTGTTGCGAAGCGTATTTTCTTTGACACTCAACTGTTTATGAAGCTCGATGAGCGCCAGATTTTTTTCATTTAGTAAAGAGCGCTTTTCATCCAGTTCAGTTCTGAATGCTGACAACTCTGACTCAACCCTGACTTTTTGTTCGGTGGAGTTTTGAATATCATTTTCTGCAACAATTATTGACTCTTTATCCTCAGCAATTTTATTTACCGTAGCTTCATACTGTGCTTTAAGTTCTCCAATTTCCCGTGTAAATCGGGAGATATTTTGTTCGAGCGCCTTAATTCTTTCCTCGGTTACAGAAATACTTTGTTGCACTTTATGTGCTTTTTCTGTCTGTCCGGCAATCTCTTTACGCTTACGGTCAAGTTCCTCTTCTACCTGTCGTAAACGCTCCTTTACCTCCTTTAATTCATCATCCAACCTGTTAACATCAGATTCAACCTGAATTTTCTTGGAAAAAGCCTGTTCCCTTTTATCTCTGGTAGCGGCTTTTTCTGCCGCAAACAAAGCATACTCTCTCTCCATTAAATCGACTTCAAGTTCGCGTAACACAGAACTAAGTTTCGTGTACTTATCTGTGCGCTTAGCCTGTCGTTCTAATGAAGCAACTTTTTTCTCAACTTCAGCAACAATGTCATTAACCCGTGTGAGATCTGCTTTTACCTCATCCAATTTTTTTAATGTCAGCCTGCGCCGGAGTTTATATTTATTTACTCCGGCGGCTTCCTCAAACATAGTGCGGCGCTCATCTGTTTTGTTGTTAAGAATGGATTCAACCATTTTTAATTCAATGACAGAATAGGCATTTGCTCCCATACCGGTATCCATAAACAAGTTTGTAATATCCTTTAACCGGCAAAGATTTTTATTCAGCAGATATTCACTTTCACCCGAACGAAATATTCGCCTTGTGATTGTAACCTCGGAATATTCTGAAGGTAAAATTCCTTTATCATTTAAAATGGTGAGAGAAACCTCTGCCATTCCCATCGGCTTTTTGTTGGCAGTACCATTAAAAATCACATTCTCCATTTTATCGGAGCGGAGAGTACTACTTTTTTGTTCGCCCAGACACCAACGCAACGCATCAACAATATTTGTCTTGCCACATCCATTAGGACCAACGATACCGGTCATTCCGGCGCTGAATTTAACTACTGTTTTTTGTTGAAAAGATTTAAATCCGAGAATTTCGAGTTTAGAGAGAAACAATTTTATAGTCCCGAATTAAGTTGGAAAAGAACCGGTAAAATATTATCAAGTGTTCTGTTTACTACTTGCAGATAAAACACCACTGCAAGGGGGATAACCGTAAGAGTAAGAAATCCGATAAAATACACCCGTACAGGATGAATATCGAAAATTACATGAATCCCCTTAAACAGCCGGTATGCTAACCAAATCCCGAAAACCAGCAGAAAAAGATAAATATAACCATTAACTGCATCTATCACTAATACACGGAATAAGATTATACCAAGCGGCACAAGTAAAAGCACCGGAATTGCAGTCCAACTCACTGTATAAAAAACACTGCTGAAGAATACCTTGTTCATAACCGAAAAGGAAAACAATTTTACCACAACAGTTACCAGCAAATTCATTAAAAGAAAAGCACCAGCAATAATAAAAATTGATTCGAGTGGTGTCCATGCGAGGTAACTGACAAAGGACATTACCCATTCACTCCCTACAGCCAATAATATTCTTTCAAAAACTATGCTGTCTTTGAGATAGTGCAATATACTGGCTCCAATCAGACCGCCAATCGCACTAATGAGAACAGTAACAATGATTGTCTGGAGTGGCGAAAAAATTCTCAGGTCACGAACATCAGCAAAGAAGTTATACGGCCGAATTAATGCCCTAAGTGCATCCTCCCTGAATTTTTTCCCTGAATTAACAAGTAATCCAAGGAAAATTGCTAACACTAAGCCAAATACTACAAACACCATTGGAGCATTATCTTTTTTAATACCTAACGGTACAGTAACTTTTTCCTGATTATGCAAGGCGGCAAAAATCACTTTATATGAAATACGATCATGGCGCCTGTCTTCTCCGATGATACCAATTGGAATGAGGTCATTATCTGAATATCCCCCAATTATATTTTTATATGCAGTTCGGTAATCAAACATAGGACCCAAAAACACGGCTGGAATTCTTGCCTGATCCGCATAACTTAGCATATCAGAGTAAAATTTAGCCTGTGCCTCCCGTGTTAACGGATTTACATACCCATTCGAAGTTCCATAAACTGTTAATGCGGCGGCTTCGGTAATCCAAAACTTTCCAGCTCCTATTTCGCCTGCCTTTAGTGTATAGGTGTTAAAAATTTCACTGGCGTTTGTGTTCAGATAATCGATACCGTAAAAATCCATCCCCTCAATTTCAGGGAAATCGGAATTTGAAAATGTAACGAACGCTGTTTTAATACCCTGTTTTCTTACAATTTCAGCGGCTTCATTAAGGAAAGTGACAGTGTTTTTACCGGTAAGATAAGTACCGGTGAGTACTCCCATGCCTGCAACTGCCTGATATTTGCTGTACGCTTCGGCATACTGAGCAATAAAATGTTTGGTACGGGGGATGAATGTTTCATCATCAAATGAAAAACTTCCAAACGACTGCAATGGCACTTCAATGAACGCCAGCAATCCAATCTCCTGACAAAGAGCAAGCAAATATTGGTGGGGAATTGCTTTCGTGATGCGTACTGCATTAAATCCGGTTTCCTTTATAAGGAGAATATCTTCGCGCATTCTGGCATAGTCTGCCATTAAGCCGTATTCAGGATAAGATGGCACATAGGTAACCCCACGCACAAAGTACTCTTTATCATTAAGAATAGTCTTTTCTTTCATCACACGAAAACTATAAATACAAATCGTTCTCTCTACTACATCTATAAGTTGGTCACCATTGTAAAGAGAAATTTTGAGAAGATATTCCGTGGGACTTTCGGGAGCCCATAATAAAGGCGAGTTGATTTCAAGTTTCTGCACAAACTCCTTTTCCCTGCCGCGCCCAACCTGTCCCGAAATGTTTGTAGAAACTATCTGTCCGGGATTTGAAGTAGGGGCAATCGAAAACGAAACCGTTAAATCGTCACCTGTGGAAGAGAAAACCGAATCCGGCTTGTAATTACGATTTGATACTATAGCCCTCAAATCGACGATAGCCTGGGAATTTCCGGAGTTCAGTGAAATCTTGTAATCGTAGTGATCCACGGAAATATTTGGTAACAATTCGATGTAAATATCCCTGAAAATACCGCCGAATTGACGAGGAAATAAAAACTGACCTTTAGGCGGAATTGTGTAACGGAAATCAAGGTGAGAAATCAACTTGATACTGATAGTATTTTTTGAGTCTTTTTTAAGTAAATCCTTCGGCAAAAAAACTGAAAATGGCAATGAACCACTGGAGTGCCGGTAAATGACGGAACCATTGAGTGAAATATCCGCAAAGTAACTGAGACCCATTATCCGAAGATATGGCACATAATGCTCTAACTGTTCCTTACTCAAAAAAAACTGCTTTTCGAATATTAACTCTCCATCACCTTCGAAATATGACGGCACTTTAACTTTTACAACAGAGTTACTATTTTTACTCTTATAGACATTCCAGTTACCGTTAAGAAGAATCTTTTGCCGAAGTGAGGATTTTCCAAGAAAATCGAGTGTATTCTCTGAAATCTTATACTCGGGATCTGAGTGGAAAACTATCTGCGGATGGATACTACTGAGCGTGAGTACAAAAATTAACAGAATTACATTAAATCGCACTAGTGGGTAGTCCTTTTTCTAAAAAATCCAATCTTGCAAATATACGATATAGAGGGAGGGTAAATCAATGATATTTTAAAGGCTACATAATGTAAATTCTTAAAAGAATTGCGTAACTTATTGTAATGTATAACTAATTTAAATATTGACAAATGTCTTCAGATTCCGCAATAGATTCATTCCCATTCGAAAAAGATATAATTTTGGCAAGTGAGCTTATACAATTATTACCGCTGACCGAAAGTCACTATAATCTTTTATGGCAAGTTGCGAAAGAATTTAGGGGCTATCCGTATTTTCCAAAGCCCGTATTTCCTGAACACGAATTTACCGATTTCTTTTATACTGCACTAAAAGGTCGTAAGGAATACAACCGATATCCGTTTATCATTGCTCTGAACGACAATACTGTAATAGGCACAACAAGTTATTTAAATATCTCTTTCAGGGACAAAAGAACAGAAATAGGCGCAACATGGCTCGGAAAAGCATTCAGAGGGAAAAAGATTAATTTACATGCAAAGTTTCTGCTTCTGCAATACATCTTTGAATCCGAACATTATCAGCGCGTAGAATTTAAAACCGATGCACGCAATATTGCCGCAATTAGTGCATTGAAGAAAATCGGAGCTGTGGAAGAGGGCAGGTTACGCAGTCACACATTAATGGCTGACGGACACCGCAGGGATACCGTTTATTTCAGCATCCTTGCGAATGAATGGGAAAAAATAAAAACCAGACTTCTACGAATTTTATAAAACTTTTAAATTCAAATACAGAGTTATTTCCTCACTCTCTGAGATTTTCTGAGAGTTTATGTGTATATTGTTTCAACAACATTTCGTTAATTATTCTTTAAAGCATTTTATGAGCATCGATAAAATTTTTGTCAATATTCCGGTAAAAGGCCTTGAAAGGTCAAAGGAGTTTTTTACAAAACTCGGTTTTACATTCAATCCACAATTTACCGACGAAAATGCTGCTTGCATGATAATCAGTCAACATATTTATGTGATGCTTTTGACGGAATCGTTTTTTAAGGGATTCATCAACAAACAGATAGCAGATACCTCTTCAGTAACCGAAACCATTCTCGCTCTTGCGACTGAGTCCCGAAATGAAGTTGATGAAATTATGCAAAAAGTTCTTGGTGCGGGTGGAACAGAGCCAAGGCCGGCAATTGACCATGGATTTATGTACCAAAGATCCTTCCAGGACTGCGATGGTCACCTTTGGGAGATTTTTTATATGGACCCCTCTCATATTCAATAGTTTGATTTTGGCTGAAAAAACCGATTTTACCAATACTCTCATTTCAAATGTTTTAAGACTTTTTTTAATTCTTTTTTGAAATAATAGAAATTCGTTGTAAATTTGTTGTTCATTAAAAAGTTATAATTTAAGGTAAAGGTAAATGGCAAATCATAAGTCCGCGAAGAAACGGATTAGAGTAAGCGAGCGCCGCAGAATTATAAATAAGTCATCGCTTTCACGCTTGAAAACATTATCGAATAAGGTTCTGGAGTCTGAGAAAAAAGAAGAAGTTGCAGTCCTTTACAAAGATGCCGTAGCGTTTATTGATAAGATGGTGGCAAAAGGTCGTATCCACAGAAATACCGCCGCCCGCAGAAAATCGGCGCTTACACTTTATAAAAACAAATTGGAAAAAGCATAGCTTTTTTGCAGGTTTTTCAAAAAAAGCGGCTCTATGCCGCTTTTTTTATTTTTCCTATCTAATTCGGTTATTTATTTGCTACCCACCAATTAAAATGTTCATAAAGAATAATAATAAAGCGGTAGGCTTTTTGAAATCACCTACCGCTGAAAAAGTCCTTTTCTCAGTATTAACGACCATCAGAATATTTAATGCTGTTCAAGAGACTCGATTGCATCTATGCCTGAAGGCATCGGCAAGTAATAGCTTATTCTCTGAACTTCACCGTTACGCTTAACCAGTCTGTTTACCCGTTTCTTAATTAGCACACTATGCTCAATGTGAATATCATCTTCAATCGTACAGCCAAATACATAGCTAGTACCTTTTATAAGTACATTTTTCCCGATTCGCAAAGGAAATTCATCACTTCCGGTCATATTAACACTGGATTCAATTCGGCAGTTATCTCCAATAACAATATTGCCTTTAATTATATCACCCCACAGTATTTCAACATTATCACCAATAATAAAATTCTGTCCTTTTAGACAGGAAAGATGGGCACCTTCCCAAACACGAACATTCTTACCAAAAATTACTTCCCCATCAACAAATACCCCTCTTTTCAACCAAAGATTATAGTTCAATTTTGCTCTAGCCCCGATATGCACGCCTTTTCCAATTCTTATATCAAGCGGAATACCTTTTTTGTCCATTTCGATAATCTGCTCTACAACATCCTCTGCAATGTAAAAATCTTCCGGGTCATCTATCTCAATAATATTACGCAGTTTATCATACACATTTTTTCGGAAAATATTTTCCATTTCCTTAAGAACCGTTTTATCATTAAAGCCCATTACCACATACTGCTCTTTTGGACTGGATGCGCTGACTTTGTACCCTGAACTATTAAATAAGGCGATAAGATCTGTTATGTATATTTCCTGTTGTGCATTGTTACTCATAATTGAATAAACCAGACTTACCAATTTTTTATAATCAAAAGCATATACACTGGAATTATATTCACGGATATTTAATAGTTCTTCTTTTGTATAAGAGTATGTTCGGTTATTATAAATTCTTGTGTATGGCTTCGATGCATCCAATGCGAGAATATCTTTATGTTCCATTATTTCAATCACTTTACCTTCATCATCACCCGAAGATACACCGCTATCATCATACGCTTTCACGCGGATTATTCTTCCATAATTATTTAATTCAACCGGTCCTTCATAGATTCCGGTAAGTACCATCATATCGGTACCGGAGTTGAGAAAGGCAGTACGAAAATCGGATATTGCCTCCTTATTAATTAGTCCCATATCTCCCGGGAATACATAGATTATTCCTGAATAATTTTTATCGGTAATCACCTCAAGACCCACTTGCACAGCATGGCCGGTTCCTTTTTGTTCAGCCTGATAAGCAAATAGACTGTTGGGTCTTTTTCCGATAGTTTGCATCACATCGCCTGCCTTTATACCAACGACTGTGATAATATTAATTTCAGGAATTGCGGCTTTACAGGCATTTACCACCCTTTCAACTGTTGATACCCCCCATATATTATGAAGCATTTTTGAACGCTGGGATTTTATTCTTTTACCGTGTCCCGCACCAAGAATAATTGCTGTTTCTTTTGAAGAGTAATTAAACGATGTCGATAACTCTTTGGTAAGAGCAAGAATTTGTTCCTGATTCACTTTCAACCTTTCACGAATAACAAAACATTAAATTCAAAGATAATCATTAATGTTAAATTTTTTTGTGCGGTGAGTAATTCAGTTATTACACACACAAAAACATTTTTTGAATCCAAATGATTTGCTTATCATCTAAAAGATAAAAAACAGGAACTGCCGTTTATGAATATTTACGCTATGAAATTTTTATTGGTCTCATTCTTACTAATTTTCGTCGCATCAGGATGTTTTAGGAATGAAGAAAATCCGGAACCCGAAAGCACAAAAAATACCGGTACAGATTATTTGAAACTGGGCGATTCTATTACAATACTTGCACAACAGACTTTACTTACTCAGGTTGTAAGCGCCGTTCAAAGAGCCGGTCACCCGGGTGCAGTGGATTACTGTAATATCCATGCATCTTCACTGCTCGATTCAGTAGCGAAAGCAAATAAATGCACAATAAAACGGATTTCACTTAAAAACAGAAACAGCAACAATGCTCCTGTAACAGACGAAGAGAAAGAAATTCTTGTTCAATTTGAAGATAGTATAGACGCAGGAAAAAAAGTTAAACCGGTTTTACATACTACAAATGGAGCATTGCTGTATTATAAGCCAATTGTTCTCGGAATGGATGCCTGTCTCAAATGTCATGGTGATGAAAAGAAAGATATCTCTCCCGAAACACTTGCCATGATAAAAAAGAAATATCCATCCGATAAAGCCACAGGTTATAAACTTAATGATTTGCGTGGTGCATGGAAAGTAGAGTTCGGAAACAACTGATCAGATAAGCAGAAGAATTAAGAATCAAAAACAGAAGAGGCACGCATTGCGTGCCTCTTTTATGTGTAAATATTATTTACTCTTATCGGGGTACGGGGGAGGTGGAGGAAGAGGTTTATAATTTTTCAGTTCGTTTTTAATTTCCTCAATAGCTCTGTTCAATTGCTGATCGATACCTTCATACTCAAGAGCCGGGTCGTTATCTACAACGATATCCGGGTCAACCCCATAGCCTTCCATAATCCACTCCTTTCCGTTCACATCGTAGCGGGAAAATTCCGGCTTATTTAAGTAACCGCCATCAAGCAGTGGAAGTGTTCCACGAATTCCGACAACTCCTCCCCAGGTTCTCTTTCCAATTGTTTTTCCTATTTTATTGAATTTGAACCGGTATGAAAATATATCACCATCGGAAGCAGAAAATTCATCTATTAATGCCACTTTGGGACCAACATGCATTCCCGAAGGATCGGCAGAATGAATAGTATTTCTTGCTACTTCAATCATGGTTAATTGTCGTTGCAATCTTTCCATAATCATTGGCGAAACATTTCCGCCACCATTCCCGCGAACATCTATTATAAGTCCCTTCTTACGGAGCTGAGGATAATAGAGTCGTGCAAACTGATTCAGTCCATCTACGCCCATATCGGGGATATGAATGTATCCTACCTCCCCGTTAGTGGCTTTATTTACTTTTTCGATATTTTCGGTAACCCACTTGTAATAATAAAGGTTTTGTTCATCATCAATAGGTAAAACAACAGTTTGTCTGCTTCCCTCTTTTTGCGGTTTACCATTAACCGTCAAGGTTACCTGTTTGCCAACCCGGTTTACCAGTGACTCATAGATATCGTTAAGAGTATTTGTTTCAACCCCGTCAACAGCAATAATATAGTCTCCTTCATTTACATTTACACCAATTTCCGTTAACGGCGAGCGTAGAGATTTATCCCAGTTTGCTCCTTTAAGTATTTTAGCAATCCGGAAATATCCCGATTTTGTATCTTTTTCCAATTGAGCGCCCAGCAAACCTTGTTTAATTCTTTCTGCTTTTGGATAGTCACCGCCGCCAACATAAGCGTGACCAATATTCAGCTCGGCAATCATTTCACCAATAATATAAGTAAGGTCAGTGCGATGGTTTACATGTTCCACGAGCGGAGCATAGGTTTTCCTTACCTGCTCCCAATCCACTTTGTGCATATCGGGGTCATAGAAGAAATCCCTCATTTGCCGCCATGTTTCATTGAATATCTGTTTCCATTCCGCCTTCCGGTCTAAGTGGACTTTCATATCACTAAGATTCAGTTTCTCTTTCGGCTCAACTTTTCCGGAGGGCAGGTCGATTATTGCAAAAGACATCTGTTGACTTACGAGCATTTTTTTCTTGTCGGCGCTTATTTCAAAGCCATTAACATTACCGCAATCTGTCTCTTTCCGACTGCTGAGGTCGAACATCATTAATGATGGCTGTGT
This sequence comes from uncultured Ignavibacteriaceae bacterium, assembly GCA_964438715.1. Taxonomy (GTDB): domain Bacteria; phylum Bacteroidota; class Ignavibacteria; order Ignavibacteriales; family Ignavibacteriaceae; genus CAYTLQ01. Next base: position 5,057 of record CAYTLQ010000025.1, on the reverse strand, counting down.
ATCTTTTGAACTCATTTTCAGATAATACACTTTTTCGCCGGCTGTTTGAATTCCCCAATAATTTGCGGCTGTTGGCGTTACCTCGACAATACGGTCTGTTATACCGTCTAAATCAATTACTACATTTACCTCCTTGCCTTTTTCCTCCTTCTTCGTCTCTTTAGCAGATGTATCTTTAATTGCAGTTTCGTCACTCTTTGGTTCAAATGGTGATTTGGTATCCTTAGTTAATGTCACAAGATACACCTTCGCCATATCAACATAAATATGGTTCCATTCTAGCCAGCCATAGGAGGGATTAAAAGTACGATTAGAAACAAAGTACAAATATTTCCCATCATCACTGAATTCAGGACCTCCTGAAGAATACCATGAATCGGTAACAGGCCATGACTTCTTTTCTATAAGCGAATAAACCATAACACGCGTAATGTTTTCGTTTTCAGGATAAGCGTAAGTAATCCACTTACTATCGGGTGACCATGAATATTGATTAAATTCCCAAACTTCAGAGTATGCGACCTCAGTTACTTTTTTTGATTCAATATCTACATAATATAGTTTCTGATTACGGTCAGCCCACATAATTTTTTTGCTGTCCGGTGACCATAAAATCTGATATTTGTAATTTTTACTCCCCGATGTAATTTGTTTCGGCTTTGATGATCCATCCTGAGCAACAATATATATCTCATCTTCTCCAGACTCATCAGATATATACGCTATATATTTTCCATCGGGTGACCACTTGGAATTTCTCTCATGAACACCGGGCGATTTCGTTAAATTTCTGGTCACACCATCTTTCGCCGGTACGGTAAATACATCACCTCGAGCGCCGAATAATGCTCTCTTTCCATCCGGAGAAATTTCATAATTAGAAACATTCTTACTAACATCTGTCAATCCGTCACGCCCGGAACTAAAATCATCGGAAATGATAATTTTTACTTTTTCATACTTACCGGTTACTGCGTCAAGTTTATAAATATAACCGCCATTTTCGAAAACTATTACATCTTTTCCTGCCGAAGGAAATTTACAATCGAATTCAGTAAATGAAGTGACCTTCTTTGTTTCTTTGCTTGTAAAATCATACGAATACAGATTTGCCCTTCCATCTCGTTCAGAAAGGAAAAATACTTTATTACCAATCCACATTGGTATAAAATCCTGCGCGGGATTATTCGTCAGGTTTTCTGTCTTTTTTGTTTTAAAGTCATACAGCCAAACATCATCCGCCATACCTCCTTTATAGCGTTTCCAGGTGCGGAACTCTCTGAAAATCCTATTGTAAACCATTCTGTTTCCATCTGGTGAAAAGGAACAAAATCCACCGCGTGGAAGCGGAAGTTGTTTGGAAAGACCACCGGTAACCGACACTTCAAAAAGTTGTCCTTTAAAGTCATTGAATTCTATCCTGCGTGAGCGATAGACAATTGTATTGTTATCTCTCCACGCCATCACAATATTGTTAGGTCCCATTCTATCCGAAACATCATCTCTGCCTAGCGTTGCAGTGTAGGTTAATCTCTTAGGAACACCACCGTTAGAAGGAATAAGGTAAACTTCTGTATTTCCATCATACTGACCCGTAAAAGCGATATATTTACCATCCGGAGAGAATCGAGGAAAAAGTTCCATTCCGATGTGTGTTGTGAGTTTTCTCGCAGTACCACCATTAGCTGAAACGGTGTAAAGATCGCCGGCATACGAAAAAACAATATTATCACCATAAATGGCGGGAAATCGTAATAACCTGCTTTCTTCCTGCGCATTAAGAATTATTGTATAACCAAGTAAAAGAAAAAACATGAGACTTTTCATAAACGGTCCTTACAAAATTTATCGTTAGTTTCAATTAATATTACGAATAAATGTAAGCGCTAATATAAAAATCTGTATAAGCGGCTTTAAAATATGATGGTTCGATTATCTTTAGACAAAAGCTATTAACAAAAAGTTACTTTTCAACTAAAATTCCTTTTATAATGTCCGTGAAACTTTTCAAATGATACTCCTGTTTTTAATTTTATTTAGTGGTATATTGTATAAAAAAAAGGAGAAATATGGGCGGTTACGCTGTATTATTGGTTCTGCATATAATTTCTGCCGTAATTTGGCTTTCAATGATACCTGCTGATCAGGTATTGCGACGCTATATTACTTCCGTAAGTCCAAACAGAACAGCGTTATCAATTTGGTTAAAAATCCTTAATGTTTCCGGAATAATTGGGATGACAGGTTTGCTTGTAACCGGTATTCTTCTGGTTGTTATTCTACCATATTACGGCTTTTTCGTTTTTGCCAATAACCATTGGCTCGCAACCAAACAGGTAATTATGGTCGCTCTTCTTCTGATAACCGGAATGTATTTAATCCCTCTTGGCAAAAAAGTTCGTGTTGCTATAGGTAGTGACTTAGAAAACAATACCCCTCTGGCAGAAGAGGCTGTAAAAACTGTGAAAAAACTAGCCAATCTTGCGACCCTTACAGGAGTTCTGGTAACTATAAATTTTTTACTTGCAATCACACGCCGTTTTTTGCCCCAGTAAGCATTTGGGCAAACAGCAATAATTAACTACATATTAATGAAATCAATTGCTTTATTCGGTTCCAGTGGTAGTATTGGAACCGGCACTCTTGATGTTGTAAGGAAATATCCGGAGCTCTTTCGCATTGAAGCTCTCGCAGTAAATAATAATATCGATCTTCTAAGGAAACAAATTCGTGAGTTCCAACCTCGCTATGTATGCACCGGAACACAAGAATCTGCAAGGCAATTAAGAGAAGAACTGCCCTCAGATATAAATGTACTTTACGGAGCCGAGGGTCTTAACACGATAGCCTCCGAAGCAGATTATGATATTTTTGCAGGTGCCATTGTGGGTTTTGCCGGACTTACACCTACCACAGAAGCAATTAAACGCGGAAAAAGAATTGCATTGGCAAATAAAGAGACCCTTGTGGTTGCCGGAAGCTACATAATGGAATTATGCCGTACCTATGACGCGGAGATGATTCCCGTCGATTCCGAGCACAGCGCTATTTTTCAGTGTCTTAGTGGAGAAAAAGTCAGTGAGGTAAAAAAACTTGTACTTACTGCTTCAGGTGGTCCGTTTCTTCATAAAACAAAAGAAGAAATTGAGAATGTAACCGTTGAACAGGCACTGAATCACCCTACATGGAAAATGGGAGCAAAAATAACAATAGACTCCGCTTCTATGATGAATAAGGGACTCGAAATAATTGAGGCTTACTGGCTCTTTGGATTCCCGAAAAATAAGATCGAGGTTGTAATACATCCCCAGTCTGTTATACACTCTATGGTTGAGTTTGTCGATGGTTCCGTAAAAGCACAACTGAGTGTACCGGATATGCGCCTGCCAATTCAATATGCCCTTACTCATCCGGAGAGATTGCCGGCAGAATTTGTTACCACAAATTTGCCGTCATTAAAAAATCTCACATTTTTTGAGCCTGATTTTGGTAAATTTGAGTGTTTGAATCTGGCTTATCGGGTTCTGGATGAAGGCGGTGCTGCTCCGTGTGTACTGAATGCGGCTAATGAAATAGCTGTTGCCCGTTTTTTAAAGAGTGATATATCATTTACACGAATACCTTATATTATATCGAAAACTCTTGACCAACTTAGTACCTTACCCGCACCGTGTGGTCTAGAGGATTTTATCGAAGCTGATAAATTAGCCAGAGAAATAGCAATAAGTATTTAATTTAAGAAAGAAGATTTTCAATGCCCGAAATTTTTTATTTTATTATAACAATCGGAATTTTAGTATTTATTCACGAATTCGGACATTTTGCTGCCGCCAAACTAAGTGGTATGAGAGCCGATGTTTTTGCTATCGGATTCGGTTACCGTCTCTTTGGCTGGAACAAAATTACCGGTTTTACTTTCGGCGAATTACCAAAAGATTTTGACGGTGAAGGAAATACCGACTATCGCCTTTGCCTTCTGCCTCTTGGAGGATATGTAAAGATTGCCGGTATGGTTGATGAAAGTGGTGACACTTCATTTGCTGATACTGAACCAAAACCTTATGAATTTCGTGCAAAAAATACCTCAAGAAAAATTTTTGTTATCTCAGCAGGTGTTCTGATGAACCTGCTTCTGGCTTTTATCATTTTCTGGGGTAGTAATTTCTTCGTTGGCAAAAATTTTACTAAAACAACTACTGTTGGCTATATTGAAGCAGGAAGTCCTGCGGAAAAAGCCGGCTTTATGGAGGGTGATAAAATCGTAAAAATTAATGGCACGCCGGTAAAATTTTGGGAAGATGTCCGTACTGTTATTTTTATTAATACTATAGGTCAGAATCTTTCGGTTGATATTGAAAGAAACGGTGCACCGCTTACCCTTTCAATACCTCGTAACTTAATTCCAGCTGATGAATCAAAAGGAATGTTCCTCTATACAGATAAACTTAAACCTGTTATTACTGACATTTTAAAGGATTCTCCTGCCGACTCCGCCGGAATTAAAGCAAACGATGTATTCCTTTCTATCAACGGAATACCTCTCCGCAGTGTTCATCAAACAATGGAAATAATTTCTTCCTCAAAATTGAAGAAATTAGACATAAGTGTTCTTCGTGATAATGATACAATTACATTATCCGGCACTCCCGGTAAAGATGGCAAACTTGGTATAATGCTTGGCGGTTATGCGTTTCTGGGTGAAACCGAGCGTGTAACTTATGGTTTCTTTGCTTCAATAGGAATGGGCTGGAGCGATATTGTTCGGACAACCGAATTAACCTTTGTTATGTTAAAGCGAGTTATTACCGGCGAAATGGCTTTTGGTAGCGCTTTCGGAGGACCAATAAAAATTGCTCAATTTGCCGCCCGCTCTGCTGATTCGGGAGTTAGTAGTTTTCTCATGTTTCTTGGTCTTCTCAGTCTTAGTCTTGCTATACTAAATATTCTCCCAATACCTGCGCTCGATGGAGGTCATCTTGTTATGATAATAATTGAGCATTTCATCAAAAGGGAGATTCCAATTAAAATAAAAGTAGCTGTTCAGAATACTGGTATGG
>CAYTLQ010000024.1:0-28012 GCA_964438715.1 uncultured Ignavibacteriaceae bacterium | reverse complement strand
TTGGAAATTACCGTCTGTCTCCAGTTCCAGAAATTGTCCGCGTCTGCTTGAAATACTGCCAATGCCATCACACATACATTATCCAGGAATCCTAACTGTAACCTCATATATCGGCTCGAGCAATCAGTGCCTAGCTTCAAGGAAGCCCTTACTAAATGCCATAGCACCGGCAACTTTAAACGACCTTTCATCAGAATCAACCGCATGGTAAGAACCGTCGAACAAGGATACTTTCACATCGACAACCTGACAGCCGGAAAGTATTCCCTTACTCATGGTTTCAACAATACCCTTTTCAACCGCAGGCACAAAGCGCCCCGGAACAACTCCGCCAACTATGTTATCTTCAAATTGGAATCCGGTACCTCGTGGAAGAGGTTCAAGTTTGAGGAAGACATGACCAAATTGACCACGACCGCCTGATTGTTTTTTGTGTTTGTATTCAACACTCTCACACTTGCCACGAATGGTCTCGCGATACGGTATTTTCGGTTCAACTAATTCAACATCAACACCATAGCGCTCTTTCAGTCGTTTTACTGCCAGTTCAAGATGAATTTCACCCTGACCGGAAATAATAGTTTGAGAAATTTCCGGGTCATATTTGTGATATAATGAGGGGTCTTCTTCGTGAAGTGTGTGCAGACCGTTAGCAATCTTATCCTCATCTCCTTTTGCTTTCGGGATAATTGCACTTGTAATAATTGGTTCGGGAAACTGTATTTCATCAAGAACTACAGGAAAATTTTTAGAAGCCAATGTATTATTTGTATGCGTATCTTTTAGCTTAACTACAGCACCAATATCACCTGCATCAATTTTCTGTGCCTCGGTACGGTTTCTGCCATTAAGAAATGAAAGCTGATTGAGTCGCTCAACTTTGCCGGTAGCTTCATTAATCAAATCGAGCCCGGCCTGAACACTTCCGCTATAAACGCGGAAGAGAGAAAGTTCGCCGACATGTTGTTCGGATATTGTCTTAAATATGAAAATGACAGGTTCAGCGTTTTCATCAGGTTTTACCAGAACCTTATTATGGTTGTTTTTCATTTCCCCTGCCGCAGGAACGACATCGAGAGGAGAGGGAAAGAATCGAACGATGAAGTCAAGGAAATTATTAATTCCAACACCTTTGGTGGAAGAAATAGCAAATACCGGTGAAAGGCTCCTCTTTACCATTGACTCGCGAATTCCCTTTTCCAGTTCTTCTTCGGAAAGGGTTCCTTCCTCGAAGTATTTATTCATCAGGGTCTCATCCAGTTCGGCAACCTTTTCTATTAATTCTGTACGATATGCTTCCGCATCAGCCTTACAGCTTTCCGGAATTTCCATCTCCGTTACTTTTTTACTGCCCGGCGCTCCGTACTGATATGCTTTCATCTTCACAACATCAACAACGGTATCAACATTGTTTCCTTCATTTACAGGGAAAGTAATGACGATTGCACCGTTGGTGAGACGCTCTTTTGATTTCGCCACAACATTACGAAAGTCAGAGCGTTCATTATCAATTTTATTGATGACAATTGCTGAAGGTAGTTTGAATTCGTTAACAAACCTTCCGGTAATTTCGGAGCCTACCTCGATACCTTCTACAGCTTTAAGTACCATAATAGCAGTATCGCAAACCTTCATTCCGCATTTCACCTCACCGATGAAGTCGGAATATCCGGGAGTATCAATAATGTTGATTTTTACATTATTCCACTCACAATGAACAAGAGAAAGGGAAATAGAATATTTTTTTTCAATTTCATTTTGCGTATAGTCCGAAACGGTATTACCTTCGGCAATTGAACCTATTCGCGTTGTTTCGCCCGCGGTGTAAAGAATAATTTCGGCAAGAGAGGTTTTTCCACTGCCGCCATGTCCCATAAGTGTTAAATTGCGAATAGAGCCCGTGTGATATTCTTTCAAAACAGAATCTCCTTTATAAAAAACGAAAAATTAGTTTCTTCTCAATGCTCTAAAAAACGCCGTTAAGCCGTTTTTTACAGCCGTGAGATTACTCATCAAGTTCTGTGCCGGTGTTTCTACACTTTCGCGAATGCGATTTTCGAGTGAACTTATAGCCTCGATTTTGCCTTTAATTTCGTCAATTATCCAGTTTACTTTCGCAAGTTGTTCACGAATATCCTCAGATAGAGATTTTACCGAGCGGCTTACTTCGTTGAGAGATTCTAACAAAGGATTTATCTGCAAGGCAATTTTATGAAGCTCATTGCGGATGGACTCAATAGACCTGGTAATTAAACTGATATAATAAATTAAAGCAAGGCACAGCGCGGAAGCGGAAATCAGTAGAACTATTTCAAATATTTCTTTCATAGAAGTAACTATCAGGCGTTTTTGCTATCTTTAAAAGCTTCAACACCTGCTTTCACTGCTGTTTTAAGGCGTTGGGCTTCAGACCCTAAAGCATCTTTTACTTCGCTTGCTTTCGATTTTGCATCGGAAAGAAGCTTATCGGCATCTTTCAATAGTTCATCAGCTTTTACTTTTGCATCGCTAATAAGCGCTTCAGATTTTCTTTTTCCTTCATTAACAATTTCCTTTGCGCGTTCTTTTGCGACATCAAGAGATTTTTCAGCTTCTTCAAGAAATTCTTCAGCTTTTCCTCTGAGATCTTTTCTTAATTCCTTGCCACTCTTCGGGGCATAGAGAAGAGCTATTGCAGCGCCAACGATTGATCCGGTGAGAAAACCGATGAGTAAACCCTTGCTTAAATTCGTATCGCGAGCCATAGTGATACTCCTGTTCTTTCAAATTGGTGAAAAATTAAAAATAAAATAAAATACAGAAACCATTAGTTCAATGAGAAATTACATATTTTTAATGATTTCTGCAGCAAACTCGCTCGATTTCACCTCTTTTGCACCTTTCATAAGACGGGCGAAATCGTAAGTAACTACTTTTGACCGGATGGCTTTACCCATTGCTTTCTCAATAAGTCGTGCGACTTTTGTCCATCCGATGTGCTCAAACATCATAACTCCTGAAAGAATGACCGAACCGGGATTGACTTTATCGAGGTTAGCATATTTTGGTGCAGTGCCATGTGTAGCTTCAAATATAGCGACATCGTAACTCATATTTGCGCCCGGTGCAATGCCCAATCCACCAACCTGTGCGGCGGCAGCATCGGAGAGATAGTCGCCATTAAGGTTGGGGGTAGCAACAACATCATATTCCGAGGGTCTTAACAAAATTTGCTGAAACATACTATCGGCAATACGGTCTTTTACCAGAATTTTTCCTTCGGGCATTTTACCGTCATAATTCTTCCAGAGTTCATCCTCTGTTACTACATAATCCCGAAATTCATTTACGGCGACTTCATAGCCCCATTCCTTAAATGCGCCTTCGGTGAATTTCATTATGTTGCCTTTATGTACAAGGGTAACGCTCTTTCTCTTATTGGCAATAGCATACTCAATAGCTTTTTTTACTAGTCGTTTCGATCCGAATGCGCTCATTGGTTTAATGCCTATACCGGATTTGGGTCGGATATTTTTATCGAATTTTTTATTTATATATTTCAAAAGCGTATCAGCTTCGGCAGACTCTGCTTTAAACTCAATGCCCGCATACACATCTTCGGTATTTTCACGGAAGAGCACAATATCAAGGTCCTGTGGGCGTTTTACCGGGCTTGGCACACCTGAGTAGTATTTCACCGGACGAACGCATGCGAAGAGGTCAAGTAACTGGCGAAGTGCAACATTAAGACTGCGGATTCCACCTCCCACAGGGGTTGTAAGAGGACCTTTGATTGCAACTTTATATTCACGGATTGCTTCAACGGTTTCTTCAGGGAGCCATTTATTTTTTCCGTACACAGTAAGCGCTTTTTCGCCGGCGTAAATTTCAGCCCACTTTACTACTTTTTTCCCATTATACGCTTTTTCTACAGCAGCATCAAAAACCATCTTCGAAGCACGCCAAATATCGGGACCTGTGCCGTCGCCCTCAATAAAAAGTAATATAGGATTATCGGCAACTTGCAACTGACCATTTTCAATTTTTATCGGAGTACCGTCGGTAGGGATTGAGATTTTTTTGAATTTTTTCATGGGTGTGTTTCCTATTCTGGTTTGTCTAGATGTTCTTCTGTTATTTGTCCAAATCTCTTTTGATACAAAGTCACGCTGATAACGCCGACAAAAACGGCGAACCAGAGTGTTACAATCCTTATTATAAAAGTTGATGCTACGGCAATTTCAGGAGGTGTTTTTAATTGAATAAGAAGGACCGTAAGAGATCCCTCAGTAACACCCAGCCCGCCGGGCAGCATAGTTATTGCCCCGACAATTGTACCGAATGCATAATTAAAAGATGCCCAAAGCAACGAAACATCAACATGAAAATTACGGAGAATAATAAAATAACCCAAACACTCAAAGCTCCATGAAGCCAGACTTAATAAGGTCATTAGCAGGAGAGGCTTCAGGCGAAGCATTGTGTATGAACTTTCATAAGCGGCAAGCATCTTAGTGGTGTGTTTTTTCAGAAAGGAAATCCGACCAAAAAAAGCAATAATACCCAATGCAGTTTTTCTGTTACCAATAAGCACTACGAGAGTAATAAAAAATGCCGCAACAATAAGAACAATATTTTGTCCGTAATTATAGGAGTACGCTCCTGCCAGTCCGATGAGCACGAGAGAGATGAAATCAGTGATTCTTTCTGCAAAAACCACCGGTGCAGAAACGGAGATAGGGGTTCCGGATATTTGTTTAACAAGATATGACTTCAGCAACTCTCCCATTTTACCGGGTGTTACACTCATAATTAATCCGGACATAAATACAGAAAAGGAGTCGGATTTCTTTAATGGTATATTTAACAGCCGAAGGTAATAATCCCATTTCATAAAACGGGAGATGTAGTTGATGAATGATAATGCAAGGAGAACAGGAAAAAGATACCAACTGAATTTACTCAATGCATAGGTAACCTGAGTATAGTCTGCATAAATTGTTAGTCCTAAGTATAGTAATCCACCAAAAGCTATGGAGAAAAAAATATTTTTACGGACTTTGGGAGGAATACTCATACGACACTCAATAATGCGTGGTAAACTCTGCTCAACGGAAGTCCAACAACATTGTAGTAACATCCGTTAATTTTTTCGATGAATACAGCGCCAAAGTCATCCTGAATACCATAAGCGCCGGCTTTATCTAAAGGACTGCCGCCGTTGACATATTCTTCAATTTCGTCTGAACTCAGGCGTCGGAATGTTACATCTGTTTTTACATAGTCATCTATTCTTTTATTATTCAGTGGATTGAAGACCGAAAACCCTGTATAAACAGAATGAGTTTTTGAACTTAGAAATCTGAGCATTTTCACAGCTTCCGCCGGATTGGCCGGTTTACCCAGCTTTTTGCCTTTATACACCACGATCGTATCAGCGGTAAGTATTATGCCATTATTCACTTTTTGAAGCGCAGCATTCATTTTCTCCTGTGCAATTCGAATAACAGCTCGTGAAGGTCTTTCGTTTTTGCGAAGTTCTTCATTGGTCTCGCATTCCACTACAATAAAATTGATATTTAATTGTTGAAGGAGTTTAGCTCTACGGGGAGATTTAGATGCCAGATAAATTGGTTGCGGGATATCCATAAAATTTTCTGATTTCTGTTCCGGGAAAATAAAATCCAATAATTTGTTCTGCTGACGCACCTTGTTTAGAAAGCCCAAACATACCCCATTGACATAAGCCGACACCGTGTCCATTACCATTTCCGGTCAGGCGGATCTCCGTTATTCTGCCGGAGTCGCTGGTAACAGAAATATCGAAAAGCAAACTGCGAAGAATGCCTCCCTCAGGCTTTCGGCGTATTTTCTGTCGTATATCCTGTGCTTTGAGGGTAATTGTACCGGAGTCGGAAAACGAAGTAACAATTTCTGCGACTCTGCCGGAAGGGAATCTCTTTGTAATTTCAACAGATGTAATATAAACAGAATCATTTCCAGTTTTACCTACAAATCGGGAGAAATCCGCAGAGGTGTAATTTTCTTCCCAGGCAAAAGATGCTGAGCCGGTACAATTAGGTGGCTCTCCATCGGACTTTGCAGAAAGATACGGGTATGCTTTTTTTGTAAAAATATTTTCTGCTGACTCGCTAATTCCGCCGCAACATGATGAGTAATATACTATTGCTAAGGAATCACCATAGGTAATTATATCGCCGGCAGTTTGCTCTATTATCTCATTATAGTAAGAATTTTCAACTGCCAAGCCACCATAAACCTGATCGGCAACTGTAGCGGCAACATCGTAGTATGGACGAAGAAGTAATACGCGGTTCACTGCATAAGTTCTGGCAACAACAGAAAATGCTCTGATAGCAGATTCGTACTCTTTACCAAGATTCTTGCCAAGTTCAGGAGCTATAACACCGCGAAGATACTCATCGAGCAGAAGATAATTCAGACAGTAAATAGAGGAACCATCAGAAGTAAATTTCAGCACTCCGCGATATTGTTTTCCATCAAATTGTATGAATGATGAGGAGTCGGCAGAGGTAAAAGTAAATTCCTTGGCGGAAAAATTTTTGCCGTTAATATCGGAGAGCAGGAGTTTATCGCCAACGGTAAATGTTATTTCCACTCCCGGTTTAATAATTGCAGTTTTTTTCCCATCCACCCAGAAAACCATATCAACGGGAGAGGAGAAAGCGAAAGAGTTTTTTTCTTCTTTTAGCAATACCCTGATGTAAAATGAACTTCCCTCAATACGATTTTCGGAAAGTGGAATACGCAACGCTTCACGGGATACCGAGAGGCATCCGAAAGAAAACAATGATAGTACAATAAAGATTAAAGTAATAAGGAAATGAAAAATATTTTTTTGAGAGGTTGGGGCTAAGGAGGGCAAAACCGTTATAGAGCCTCCGCTTTAACGGAACATTGCTTTAATGCTGCCCCAGGTTCTTTTAATATCAGAGAGCTTATGGCTTACGGAGATTTCTTTGGAATATGAAACACCGTTATCGGTATCCACAATCTTAAGGCGGTATTTAAAGATATTATCGCTGGTTTTATATATATTTTCATCAAGGAAAGAATAAACAGAATTATCACCCTTCGGTTGAATGGAACCTATAGACATATAATTACCGTGAACTGTTTTTCTTTCGACTGAAAATTCTTTTACGCCTCGCTCTTCAGAAGTTTTCCATTCAAGGCGAACACTGTTGGAGTCACTACGCGCAACAAAATACTCAATAAATGCGCTACCGGTAGCTACTGCGATACATAAAAGAAACAGGATGAATAATAATTTTTGCTTCATATAAACAATATAATCAGGTATTAATAAAAAATCAATGAAAAAGCCGAATTTTTACTCCGGGGCATTATGTGTGACAAAAAACACAAGAGTAAACTCTCAATTTATTTTGCGAGTGCCGTCTGAAAAACTTCTTTAGTCACCTTATCCTGTATAAAAATTACCGCTTCAATTTTCCCAATATTCCACGCCGCATCAACCGCAACTGACTCTGAATATTGGCGGGAAGAGCCGGGCAGTAAAGGTGCGATCGGTGTGCCCGAAGAACCGGGAAGCATTCTTCTCATAACATCGTAGAACTTTGTCTCGCCATTTGAGCCCGGTGGGGTACTGAATTCGACTATGCTTTCTACTACCGCAATATGCATAACAAGATTCGCAAAATTAATTCCAGCGGTATCGGTGCATTTCAAATCCACATGCACTGAATATGTTGAGCCTGTGACTGAATCATTAGCTGTTATTTCAAATTTCGGACTGACGGAGTTAAACTGATTCAGTCTGTTTGTTATAGCGTTTTTTATTGCGATGGAATCGGTAGAAATCGGTTTAGTTATTCCATCAATAATAATCGTCGGTGCTGTAAAAACATTGTAATAGCTGATGCGGGAATCGCTGTAAGGTTTTGCGTGCAGATACAATACATCATTAGGTCCGGGAAAATTGGTAGGAAACTTAACTATAACTAACTGACCGGCGTTAAATGTATAGTTCCTAATCGAACGGACAATCAGATTCGATGTAACGCAAGGGACACAACTGACATTTCCGAAATCTTCCATTAAAACAACCTTAGAAGCAGAGGAGACACTTAATGTAAATGACAAATTAATGACAGAATCTTTAATTACAGTAATGGTTTGAGGAGAAGTTGTGTAACCGGCTTTTTGAATAGTTATTGTGTGATTGCCGGTTTTCAACTCAATTGTGTCGGGGGAATAACTTCCTGTAGAAACTCCGTCGGCAATAATTAATCCGCCTTCAATGTTCGACGAAACGAAAACAGCGCCTGTTTCCACCGGCGGTTGAACCGGATCTGTTGGGGGAGTGGTTTTGCATGATATAAAAACTAAAGTAACAAGTATGGAAAGAAAAAAATATACTATACGCATAAGTTTTTGGGAATTTTCAATTTTCAAAAATACTATGAAAAAAGGTATTAATCAGCATCTAAGTTTAACAGTTCGTATAAGATTTATTTTCTGCTTTTTCAGCTTGCTTTAAGTGGTTTATATTGGACTAACACTCAGCGAAGAAGAATTAATTTTTTCGATTCGGTCCAGGACTCAGTTACAATTTTCAATAAATATATTCCTGTAGGCATAGTTTCTTCCGCTTCGTTAGTACCGTCCCACGAAATCGTATAAGTGCCGGTGTTTTTCCATGAATCAATGAGAACGCGGATCAGTTCGCCGTTGGTATTATAGACGAAAAGCCGCACATGAGACGGAGTACTTAAACTGAAAGTAATATTTGCCTGTGGGTTTGCAGGATTCGGGTATGGATCTTCTAAATGATATTCGTGGAGAAGGTTGTTTTCTAATTCAGCGTAAGTCGGTGTGGAGGTGTATTTATAAATAGAGTCGCCAAATGCAAATACCAGAGAATTATTTATTACCCGGAATCTGTTTATTCGTCTTCCCAAACCCAGAGGTTTCCATGTTTCACCACCATCGGTTGTTTGATACATAGGCTGAGAGCTATAGCCGCCAATCCAGCCGAGAGAGTCGTTAATAAAGCCAATACCCTGAACGAAATAATAATTGTTTGAAAAGAGTTTTTCTTCCCAATTTGCTCCACCATTTGTTGTTTTCAGAAAATAAATTGGTGTTTTACTGTTTCTCTGCAGAGATACATAACCGGTAGTTCGTGAGGGCCAAACAATTTTCCAACACCATTCCCCCTTGCGTGTGGAGCGATGAACTTCTGACCATGAATTGCCGCCATCGGATGTAAAAAGAATTATACCGCTTGAGCTATCGTGAGTTGTGTGTGTGAGTCCAACAATAAAGCCTGAATCGGGAGTAAAGAAATACACATCGATAAGTCCCGGGGCAAGATGCGAAAGATCTTTGGCTATCCAGGTATTGCCTCTATCGGTGGTTTTGTAGAACCAACCCGGACCTCGAACCCTTCCAACAGCAACCATTACTGAGTCATTTACAATTTTAGCACCACAGAATCCCCGTTTTATAATACTACTGCTTAATGCAATTACTGGACTCCATGTAGAGCCTCCATCGTTGGTTCGGTATAAAATATTTGTATCAGTAGAGGATGGATTATTAACATCGCCCCAGCCAAGGCAACCGGCGAAACCATTCAGGGAATCGAAGAATGCAACAGACCGAAAATGAGTGCCGGATTTTTCAAATACCTTTTGCCAGCTTTCTCCACCATTCAATGTGCGATGAATTTGACCGGCACCGTTTACTGCCCATCCCAAAGATGGAGAAATGAAAAAACCGTCATTAAGTCGGGAAGCAGGGCTTGGGTTAAATGAAGTTTTTTTCCATGAGCCGATTTGCTGGGAAAATATTGGCGTTGTAAAAATTATAACAAAGAAGAGAAACAATACTATTCTCATAAAGTCCTGAGTTGAAATATTTTTGTATTTATTTGCCATAATTTGAATATTTTTTGAAAATTGACTGATCCTGAAAAAATCATTAAGTAAGCATAATAATTAACAGTAATCACTGCTGGCACGAAAATGATTAATGACTGCTTACCTGATACATCGGGTCATCCGGTCTGAGGGAATCATACATTCGTTTCAGAGAAGCGTAGGCGGCTCTGCTTCCTCTATATGCGGCTTTCCGGTAATGGTACACCGCAAGCGCAGGATTTTTTTCTGCACATTGTCCGTTTTCATACATCAGAGCGAGTAATATATCTGCAATAACACTACCTTTTTCTGTGAGGGCTTTTAAGGTATCGGGATGGAGAGTCTCACTACAACCACTGCCCGAGAGATAACGAGCAATAGATAAACGAATAGCCGCTTCACTGCTACCAAGACTCTTTGCCTTTTCCCAATAATAAAAAGCTTTTGCGGTATCGCGCTCAACCGGTTTACCGATAAAGTAGCATTGTGCAAGTTCAATCATTGAAGGGATGTGTCCTTTTGTTGATGCATATTCAAATGCTTCAATAATTTCATCTGCGAGCAGTGTATTTGCGTAGCCCATTGAAGTAAGTGCAGAGTAAACGAATAGAGCATTAACCTCTTTTGCCGCTGCTCCTTTTTCAATTTGTGCAATAAAATTTTTCTGGTCGAGCAGTTTCTGGAGTAAAGGTCCACTGCCGGGAGACTCCAGACGATAGGCACGCAAATAATAAAGTGCAGCTAAAATCCTATCCTTTTTAACATAGGTACCGGTTTCGTAAAATCTTCCAAGATATAAATTTGCTTCCGGACTGCCTGCGGAGGCAGAAGCCATAACACTGCGTAAAATATAATTCTCGTTTTGGTATTTCAGAGAATCTTCTGGTCTCATCCCGATGTTTTGCCTCAATCCATCGTCCATGTTAGTAAACTGTTCAGGAATGGGAATGCTATCTTCCGGCATTCGGAGAGTGTCAACAGCAAAATCAATGAAATCAAGCTGAATGGCAGAGGCATTGTTTGTATCGGGCTGACGCGGATGTTTTTTATCGGGCAAAACAGTCGTATCCTTTATTACTCCTTTTTCACGCATCTTCTGTATTGTAATTAAAGAAGGTTCATGACCATTCTCTGCCGCTCGTTTTAACCAATAATACGCCATCGAATAATCCTGTGGCACAATAAGATTTTCCGTGTAGAGTAAGCCAATTGCAAATTCAGCATCACTCATACCGAATTCTGCAGCTTTTAAAAAATATTCAAACGAAGTAAAGGGATTCCATTCTCCACCCCAGCCATTATTAAGAAAAATACCAAGATTGTAAAGCGCCACGGGGAGGTTACTTTCTGCGGCTTTTTTTATCCAGAAAAAACTCTTTAGGGTATCTTTCTCAAAGCCAATACCGAGAAGATACCGGACACCAAGTTCGTGTTGAGCAAGTGCATCGCCGCTGTTAGCTTTTTGAACAAGATAAAAGGATTCCTGTACACGATAAGAATAGTCAGGACGGTAAATAGTGTACCAGGGGATATAGAAACTTTTCTTTTTGAAAGCAAGGCTCCCGGTGTTGGTTTCCCCCGGTTGAGCATACAATCCAAAAAGAAAAGAAACAAGATAAAGGAAGAGAAAAAATCTGTTCAGTTTATTATGCCGCAAGAATAAAAAATTAAAATTAGCAGAATTGTAATACCAACAAAATACAAATATTTATGGGCAAAAACAGTTTCCTTATTGTGTTGTGAAAGACAGCAACCTCAAGTTATTGAAGACCAGCTTGGGAAATAAGTCACAAACGACGAAAAATTACAGTTAATAATAGTAAACAAACAGATATAATTCTCCTGTTTGCTGTAATTTTTTAATGAGACGCTTTGAGTTTCTTTTTGCGTGGGTGCTAAAAATTGTGCAGTTAAATTATGTGATGGCTGCAAAGATCAAATAAAGTGAAGATCTGAATTAATTAATTGTTTTTACGAGATCTTTATTCTGATAAATTTAAAGTTCACAAAATTTTTAGGTTTACAAAATTGATAATTTTTAATACATTTGTAAACAATAAAAAATAAATACTATGCTTGGTAGCAGACTTAAACAATTTCGATTGGCAAAAAACTACTCATTGGACGAACTTGTTGCGGCAACTGGAGGTATAGTCTCGAAAGTTGCTCTTTCTAAGTATGAACGGAATATTATAAAACCATCCAAAAAAGTTTTAACTGCAATTTCGAAAGCTCTTAATGTGAAAACAATCAATTTATTAGAACAACCATCTATTATAGTTGAGTTTATTGCTTATAGAAAAGGTTCTCGCCTTTCTAAAAAGGAGCAACGAAATATTGAAAGTATTGTTGCAGCGAAATTGGAAGATCGGGTAAAAATTCAAGATTTACTTTATGCCTCAACAAAACCCAATATACCTGTTAAGAAATTCAGGGTGAAAAGTATTGAAGATGTTGAATCATTTGCTATTGAATTAAGGTACAAATGGAAACTTGGCTTGGACCCTATAGCAAACTTTACTGAAGTACTTGAAAATAATCTCATTCATGTAATGTTAATAGATAGCGAAAAGTCCTTTGATGGAATTTCTGCCCTCGCTTTTACAAACGATACTCAGCTAAGAGCAGTTGCAGTTGTTTCGAATAAAAATATTTCCGGTGAGAGACAAAGACTAAATTTAGCCCACGAACTTGGTCATATCGTTTTAGATGTACCGCGCAATTTAGATGAGGAAAAGGTTGCTTTTAGGTTTGGCGGAGCATTTTTGGCTCCAAAAGAATCCGTATTAAAAGTAGTTGGTTCACATCGTGAATATTTTCATCCAAGAGAATTATTAATACTAAAGAAAATGTTTGGGATGAGTATCCAAGCTCTGTTATATCGCCTGAGAGACCTTGATATTATTTCGAAAAATTCTTTTTCGAATTGGTATCGAATTATAAATAAACAAGGTTGGAAAAAAAACGAGCCGTTACCCCTGGAAAGAGAAAAATCTTTGTGGTTTGAAAAAAATGTTCTGCACGCTTTCTCTGAGGGATTAATTAGTTCTGATGAGGCAAATCGTTTACTTGGTGATGATATTTTTTCTGCCGGGCAATCGGTAATTGAAAAGAAACAAATATTAAAATTATCAGTTAGTGAGAGAAATAAAATACTCTCTGAGCAAGCTGAAAAGTTATTCCAATATTATGTGACAAATAATGATTGGAAAGAATTTGGGGGTGATATAGTTGAGTATTAAACCCTCTGATATTAAGCGCGGGGAAATCTGGTATGTAAATTTCGATCCAACTATCGGCTCAGAAATTAAGAAAACTCGTCCGGCAGTTGTCATTAGCTCAAATTCTATTGGCAAACTTCCAATCAAATTGATTGCACCAATCACGGGGTGGGATTTACGCTTTCAAAATTCTATTTGGCATATTAAAGTTCAGCCTGACTCGAAAAACAAATTATCGAAGATCTCTGCA
Organism: uncultured Ignavibacteriaceae bacterium; assembly: GCA_964438715.1. Classification (GTDB taxonomy): domain Bacteria; phylum Bacteroidota; class Ignavibacteria; order Ignavibacteriales; family Ignavibacteriaceae; genus CAYTLQ01. The sequence goes on along the minus strand of CAYTLQ010000024.1, from coordinate 14,633 downwards.
ATTGATGTGCTACAAATTCGTGGTGTTGACATTCAGCGGTTTATTCCTCCCAAAATTGGTGATTTATCTCTAGATAAAATCGATGAAATTTCTGCGGCAATTGCAATCATAATTGAATTGCAATAGTAGCGTGATTAAATAATTAATATGCGTTATTAACATTAGACACATTGTTAAAATAATTATGATCATTCAATAAATTGATGGCTGTATAATTAAAGTAATTTAATAAAGCTTGAAACGATCAGAAAATCAATAACTTTAATTGAGATAATGAATTCATTCCTGACAATTACCCGTTATCGAAAAATTTGATTTATATGTAACTAATATATGCTGAGTTGCATTTCAATTTGATGCATCTAACTTTCTAAAACTTAATTATAAATTAGAATCACAGGGTATTAAAGTTTATTCCCTACCTAACTTCGGGAGTTTATGAAACCACGCGAATTATCGTAATTAGTTTTCGAAATAATTTTCCTGAACGATTGCTTTCTTCATAATTTTTACTGAACTAAGCAGAATTCCCTCATCGAACTTTATAATTGAAATCTCATACAATGGTTTTATTTTAGTGCTGTCCTCTATCTGAATTTTTTGGTGAACGAAGATGAAATTTTTCTGCATTATTGTTTTTGTTTTAATCTCATTATCACATACTTATGGACAGTCTCTCGGCGCGATTGACGGCCGCGTTGTTGATAAGTCCACACTTCAACCTATTCCTTCCGCTACGGTTGTATTACTTGGAACTTCCTATGGAACGGTAACCGATAGTAACGGAGAGTTTCATATCAACGGCATTCCTGTAAATCGTTATACATTACGAGTAAGCAGTATAGGTTACGAAAGTATCACAAATCCCGATGTGGTTCTCTCAGCAGGTAACACTCTTCATCTAGTTTTTGAATTACGGGAAGCTGTGTTTAATCTTGAAAAGGGCGTGGTTGTTACAGGTGAATACTTTGGTGAGGATCCAAGTATAGTAAGTTCAGTCCACCAACTCGGGTATGAGGAATTAAGAAGACAGGCAGGCGGTGCAGAGGATATTAGCCGGGTAGTATTGCAACTGCCCGGTGTTATGACCTCATCGGATGACCGGAATGATTTACTTGTGAGAGGCGGCAACCCAACAGAGAATTTGAATATTATTGATAATGTGGAAGTCCCCAATATTAATCATTTTGGCACACAAGGTGCAAGCGGAGGACCGATTGGAATGGTGAACCCAAACTTTATCCGTGAAGTAATTTTTTCTTCGGGCGGTTTTCCTGTTAAGTACGGTGATAAACTCTCCTCTGTTTTGGACATAAAGCTCAGAGAGGGGAGTCGGGACAAAATTGAAGGCGATATTACTTTGAACATGGCGGGCGCAGGGCTCACTTTAGAAGGACCAATGAGCAAACAGGGCAGTTGGATGCTCTCTGCAAGAAAAAGCTATCTGGATATTATTTCCAAACTTAATACAACCTCTGTGGTTATTGTTCCGGAATATTCCAATTTTCAGTTTAAAGGAGTGTATGATATTGATAATAATAATCAACTTTCTCTCATTGGATTGGGAGGCATAGACCACGCCTATTTTGATGAAGGTGAGTATAATCTTGATAGCTACTTCAAAGATTATGAAATTACCAGCGACCAAAATCAATATGTGCTGGGTATTAATTACCGCAGACTTTTAGGGAAAAATGGTTTTGCAGTTTTTACCACATCAAAGAGTTCAAATCATTTTTTCAGCGATCTCACTCGTCCCCGTGATGGATTTTTATTCTATCGTAATTCATCCACTGAATCGGAAGTACACTATAAAGCTGATATAAATTATAAGTTCACCAGTACTTTTGAACTTGCCGCAGGATTTGGCTATAAGTCAGTGAACTTTTCTCATGGAGTAAAGTATGCCGGCGATACAGCGTATTCGGTGATCAACGGTATAGTTGATACTATAGTTTATGAGCCACTTGATTATAACACTAATGTAAGTACTTCTAAAAAATTTGCATTTCTCCAGCCGATTCTTTATTTAAGTTCGAAGTTAAAACTTATTGCCGGTGTACGATACGATAACTTTTCATATATCGATAAGGCTAATGTTTATTCCTACAGAGGCGGAATTACTTATAATCTCACTGATGTAACTTACCTGAACCTGTTCTATGGAGTAAATTATCAGACTCCGCCGTATATCTGGCTGACTGCTGATCCTTCATCAAGAGGGTTACTCACTATGAAGGCAGTTCATTCCGTTGCCGGTATTGAACATTTTTTTGATGAGGATATTAAACTGTCTCTCGAGTTTTACAACAAAGACTACTCGCAGATTCCGGTCAGCAGGAATATTCCTGAATTTATAGCCTCAAATGGCGGAAGTGATTATGGAGCGTTCATTATCAGGCAACTGAGCAGTGAGGGGAAAGGGCTTTCGCGGGGTGTTGAACTTACAATACAGAAAAAACTCAAAGATAATTTCTACGGTATGGTTTCATACGGCTACTCCAAAACACGATTCATAGCATTAGACGGAGTTGAAAGAGACGGCAGTTTCGACTTCCGCCATGTATTTACCATTGCAGGCGGCTATACATTTGACAGCAGACATGAAATCAGTTTCCGTTGGCGTTTTGCAGGCGGCCGCCCGTACACTCCGTTTGACCCTGTGCGCTCTGCTATGCTAAAACGGGGTGTGGAAGACTTTACAAAATTGAATTCACTTCGCTATCCTGACTATCACCGGCTCGATATACGCTATGATCATCGCTGGCATTTTTCGGGCTGGACTTTAGTGAGTTATATTGATATTCAAAACATCTATTTCAGAAAAAATATTTATGAATATCAATGGGATGTACGAGAAAACCGGCAAGTTGAAACTTATCAATGGCGTTTCTTCCCTGTCGGCGGCTTTAGTATTGAGTTCTGAATTTACCCTATTACCATTTTGTAACCGATACCATGTACCGTAAGTATAATTTGCGGGTGATTGGCATCGGTTTCTATTTTCTGGCGTATTTTTACGATAAAATTATCGACCGTTCGTGTTGAGGGATTTTCATCGTACCCCCAGATTTTATTAAGCAGTTCATCACGGCTGACTGTTTTATTACGATTTACCCATAGAAGATGAATAATTTCATATTCCCTGTGTGTCATTTGCACAGGTTTGCCGTTTTCGGTTGCTGTGTAAGATTTAAAGTTAATTTGCAGTTTTCCAATACTTACATTCTTTTCATCAGCCGCGGCAGTTCCTACCTCTTCTGTTCGACGAAGAATGGCTTTAATGCGGGCAAGCAATTCACGCAGACTGAACGGCTTGGTTATGTAGTCATCGGCTCCGATTTCTAAGCCCAGTATTTTATCAATTTCCTCACCCTTGGCAGTGAGGAAAATTACGGGAGTTTTTATTCCTTCCGCCCGTATTTTTTTACAAACATCAAAACCAGACATTTTCGGCATCATTACATCGAGGATGAGCAGGTCATAAAAATTTTGTCGTAAGTTGGAATATGCCTCCATACCGTCTTCCGCAAGAGTGACTTCATAACCTTCGAATTCGAGATTATCTTTTAAGCCAATCCGCATATTGGGTTCATCTTCTGCAATAAGAATTTTTTTCATACTTTCTAAATTACAATTTATTATTGAGCGGGTAGAATAATTTTAAAGGTACTGCCTTTGCCTTGAGTACTCTCTAATTCAATTTTGCCTTTGTGTGAATCTACTATATGTTTCACGATAGAAAGACCGAGTCCTGTTCCTTTTGTAGCGTGGATATTTCCTTTTGAAACACGATAGAATTTATCAAAAACTTTCTTTTTATCATCTTCGGAAATACCAATGCCCTTATCGGTAACAGCAATAAAAACACCTTCGGAAGTTTTTCCGGTCTCCACTACTATCTCTTTTATCTCAGTACTGTATTTCATCGCATTATCAAGCAGATTTATTAATGCTTCGGACAGAGCCTCTTTATCGCCGGTAATTTTTGGAAGAAATTCAGCCAGCTTTACTGTAAGATGAAAACCTTTCTGCTCAAGGTGAAAACGATAGGAAGAGAGAACAGAGTCAACAAATTCATTTACGGTAATAATGCCGAAGTTATATTTTCGTTTGCCGGCCTCAAACTGAGAAAAATTGAGAATTTTATTAACAATACTGCTCAATCGTTCCGTTTCCTGCCGTATTATGGTATAATATTGATTTTTCTTTTCATCGGTTTTAACCCTGCCCATTTCCAGTGTTTCAGCAAACATGTGTATAAGAGCCAATGGCGTGCGCAGTTCGTGTGAAACATTCGAGACGAAGTCCGATTTTATCTGTGCAAGGCGTACCTCGCGGTTTATATTTCGAAAGAGAAAAATACTGCCGATGAGGATAAGGAGGTTACTTATTCCAAGAAGGATAAAAAGAGATTTTGTTCGTTCCTTCACCAGAGAAAGAATAGTTTGTCCCTGAATTCGAATTCCCAGATTAATTCCTGGTATCATCCATAACCGTGAGTACACCTGTAATTCTTCCGGAGTGGTGCGAGTTGTGGAGAGAAGAATATTACCTGATGCAGAGTCCGTAACGGCTATAACAAATTGTTCGCCGGCACTGAAAGACATCCGTGGGAATATTACACTTCGTAGAAATGCATTTTTGTTCAGCCGGAAGAGTGTAAATTTTTTTTCAGGGGAAAATTCACCGGTAAAGAAAGCAAGATAAAAATGTTCCTTATCAGTTTCGATGAGAAAGGGTTCGATTTTGTAATAATTGCTTTGGCTATACCGTTCAAGTCGTGATCGGATGGCAGGAAGGTTTTGCGATTGCAGTATGCGCCTAAGCTCAGAAGGTACTGAAGAATCTAAATTATCCGGTTGAAAAATCGTTACAAGTCCGGTTTTTCGGAAAACACTATCTTTTAGTTTTGGTAATGTAAGGAATCGTTCGTACTCATTTTTCCAACTTCGTACTACATCTTCGGAGTACTGATTAACAGAAAACAAAACTCCGCTAAGTTGTTCTTTATATATTTGCTCTATTAGGATTTCATCGCGGTTCAAGGAGCTGTATTGATAAATGGAAATGAATAACGCCGGCACGATGATAATCAACAGTATGATGAAACCTATTTTTTTTACCGGCTTTTGCATAAGAATTTTTAATAATTGTAACAGGCAAAATACAAAATGTGCGTTGCCTCAGAAAAAAGGTTTGATAAACGGCAAGATTAAATTGCGGGAAGAACAATTAATGTCTTTAAAGAGAGGGACCGATATATCAATTCGATCCCTTATTATCTCAATATTTATTGTAACATTACAAAATTGAGCCGGACATCGAACAGTATGAATTCGGAGTTTTCATCAGCGGAAATTTTTAGATTATTCTCAGCACTGACTTTTATTGCATCTCCGGGCATCAGTTGAACACCGTTTGCAGTTATGTTACCTTCGATGAGATGTAAATACAGCCCACGATTTTCTTCTACTGGATGCACAATTTCTTTTCCTTTCTCAAGATAAGAAATAAACATTACAGCATCCTGACTGATGTGTATTGATTCTCCGCGTGCGTCGGGACTTGCTACCGGTAAAAGAACATTTGTTCTCTTTTCACGGTTGAATTTTCTCTGCTCGTAATTGGGTTGAAGATTCCTTTTATCGGGAATTATCCATGTCTGGTAGAGATGTACCGGTTCATTTTGCGAATGATTAAATTCCGAATGATATATCCCTTTCCCGGCTGACATTTTCTGAACTTCATCAGCATAAATTACCTCACCATTGCCCATACTATCCCTATGCTCAAGAGCGCCCTGAACAACATAAGTAATGATCTCCATATCTTTATGAGGATGCGTTGGAAATCCTCCGCCTGCGGCTACATAGTCGTCATTTAATACACGAAGCGGGCCAAAGTGAATCATTTCCGGATTATGAAACTCGCCGAAGGAAAAACTGTGATAACTTTCGAGCCAGTCAATATGGGTTTTACCTCGCTGACTGCTTTTTACTATTTCTAACATATTTGCACCACCTTAATTAATTATTAGTATAAATTTCCTGTTTAACATTTTTTACTGCTTCAGCAGTGTTGCCCCAGGAGCCCTCAAACACAAATTCACTGAGTTCCATTCTCTTTCTCGAGCGGAGAATGTTAAGATGCCTGACGGAGTTTTCAAAATCATCCGGTAAATAGCCAAGTGCGGCAACAACAGCGGGTTCATAACCGGATGCAGATGGAAACATTTCATTGGCTTTTTGTCTGTCAAAGCCGCCCATCTGATGGACATAAATTCCTGAGGCGGTAGCTCTTACTACGAGATTTGCCATAGCTCCACCCAGATCGTATAGTGCATAGAAATTATTCTGCTGAGTTCGGGGGTTTTCTTTCTTAACAAACGCCATTACTAAAACTGCTGAATTTTTTGCCCACTCACGATTCTTCTCATACAGTAATTCCAGCATTGATTCAAATTCTTTTGTTCCTCTGCGGGAAAATACAAAAGCCCACGGCTGTATGTTCATAGAGGAAGGAGATACACGAACTGCTTCAAAGAGCGAACGAATTTCTTCATCGGGTATGGGGGAAGGTGAAAATTCTTTGGGGCTGAATCGTTTTTCCTGAATTTCGGAAATATGCATTGCTGTATCAAAATTAGTAAACATATCAATCTTTCAATATATTAATATTTGAACTCAAAATATTTAACAAAAAATTTTACAGTGAAGTTCCCAACTTTTTGAATAAACGACTAAGCTCCTCAATTTCCTGCGGTGTGAGAACCTCAACGGCTTTTGCAATATTTTCGGCGTGCTTCGGAAACACTTTTTCAAACAATTCTTTACCTTTTTCGGTAAGCTCGACTATGATTGCCCTCCGATCGTCCGGACTGTGAACTCTGCGTACAAATCCTTCCCGTTCCAAATTATCAACAACGAGAGTCATATTTCCGCCACTTACCAATTGCTTTTTGCAAAGAGTTCCTATAGTCATAGGTCCAAGGTGACCCAAGGTTTCAATTACGCCAAATTGCGGCTCAGTCAGACCAAAAGACCTTATACTTTCATAAGATCTCCGACTGAAAGTAAGGTAGGCACGGGCAAGTTTTACCCAGAGCCCGAGAGCTGAATCTATCTTTGGTCCGTACTTTAGAGTCGTTTTCATCGAATTATTTTAGATATTAAATATTTTAACATTAAAATAATGCTTTTGTTATCTAATGTCAAGTCAAACAAATTGCAATGGTAAAAAGTACTTGAAAAAACTGCATTAATTTGTGATAAGTGAGGCAAAAAATCTTTTAATCAAACTGCACACGATTATTTCAGGTAGATTATTGAATTGTGTGATAATTGTCACTTTATGAGGGAGGAAGTAATTATTTAGTTGACCAAAGCCTAGATTAAAATGACAGGGAAACGGTAATTATATTAGATGAAAAAATGAGGCCGTAACTTAGTAAATGGTTACAGCCTCACATTAAATGCTATTTCACCAGAACCATTTTCTTAACAGCAGTGAATGCATCACCCCCGCTGAAAGGATGTACTTCAATACGGAAGAAATATACTCCCGAGGCAAAACCTGATCCATCGAAAACAGCAGAATGGTGACCTGCCGGTAAATTGGTATTCACAATGTCGGCTACCTTTTCTCCCAGAATACTGAAAACACTAAGTTGTACATGACCAGAAACGGGTAGTGAATATCGTATGGTTGTACTTGGGTTAAAGGGATTAGGATAATTCTGAAATAAATCAAATTGTTCGGGTACCTGAGCAATATCATCCTCAATATCAACAAGTGGAGTATTACTCAGTATAAAGATTCTTCCCGACTTTGCGGGAACAGTAACCTGATAATTTTTTAATTGTTGTCCGGTTACCGCAAAAGATTGATTGTTAAGAACATCATTAAGATAAAATGATGATGTTGAATCGAATGTTATACTTTGAAGCGGAACATTTAGTGTTGTGGTAAGCTGGTTGCCGGAAAAGTTATAAACCATTAATGCATTGCTGGAGTCCTTTAGCCGTAAATATGAATAGACACCGGTAGGGGTAGAGTTTGTAATACGCTGAAAATTCCCCAGGGTTAACGCGGGATTATCTTTTCTTATACGGATCAGTTTTTTATAAAATGGACGAAGTAAATGTGGATCGCTCCAGTTAATAATTCCTCTATATGTTTCCTCGCCAACCTCCTGCCCTGCGTAAAGCATTGGCACACCGGGAAGTGTAAACATAAAAGAGGCAGCGAGTTTCGTTGATGCTACTCCGTAAGCCTCGATGAAACGCTGTTCGTCCTGGCTTTCAAGAAATTTAAACGGGATAGCATGTTTCGGAAAAGCAGGTGAAAGATAATGCTGAATAGATGAGTCGAGTGAAGCTATGGAGCTACTGCCGCCAATTATACTTCGGATATTGGTAAACCAATACCAATCATAAGCGGCATCAAATTTTTTATCGAAGTAACGATCATAGCGTGCATCTGCTTCAGCCAACAAAAAAGCATCAGGCTTCATCTTTTTCAATCCGTCGCGCCAACTTTGCCAGAACGCCGGTCCCTCAGGGCGAAGATCGTTTATTGCCCAAGCAACATCGCAACGGTATCCATCAACATCAAATTCCTGAACCCAATACTTGCCAATTCGTTTCAGATAGTCGCGGGTAAAGGGATTTGAATAATTGATTGAGGGGAGAGAAACCCATGTAAATAAGTAAATGAAATTGTTATTTGCATCCCACATATAAAAAGGATAAAACGGGGAGTGGTTTTTAAATCGGTTGGCATCGCGCATAAACGGATGCAGGTCGCTGGTATGTTGAATTACATGATCGAGGATAACCTTGATGCCAGCTTCATGAGCAGAATTGACCAGATTCCGGAAATCCTGCTTTGTTCCATATAAATTAAGTACATCGAAATAATCCGTTACAGCATAGCCCGGATTATCGGGACCATGATCTTCGGTTGTTGGGTGTATAGGAAGAAACCAGATGCAATCGACACCAAGATCCCGAAGTTCATTCATCCGTGAAGTTATGGCGTTGAAGGTTCCTGCCGGATCAAAGGTTCTCACAAAAACCGAATAAACAATTGAAGTATCTATCCATCGCGAATGAAACTTTGTAAGATCAGGAGTAAAATTACCTGTATCAGAAATGATAATAACATTTCGTGTCCAGCCGGTAAGCCCCTGTGGATCGGTAACTTTTAGCGTAAAATAATATTCTCCTTTCTTAGAAGGAGCAGTAAATGAGACCGTTGGAGAATTAATATTACCTAGTGAAACCTGCTGAGGATTTTTCGGATCCTGTGACCAATGAAAGCTTAGAGTACCACCTTCAGGATCAGAAGAAGCAGTTCCATCGAGTACGACACTTGATCCACTTATGGATGATGAAACAACTGCTACAGGCTTTTTTTCTTTCATGTAAACAAAAGAAACCGGAGCGCTTTTAATGATTCGTGAATTAAGAGGGAAGAAAGCGGTTATAGTGTTTAAACTATCAAAAAGGTTAATCTGCTTTGAAAATTCCTTTGAAGAATTCGTTTGGGTCGTATAATCGCTTAGGTTTACTTTGATATTAATAATTGTACCCGGTGCTACATCTGCATAGCCAAATATTGTAATGGTATCAGTGTAAAGTACTCCGCCGTTAGTATTAAGATGAATATCGGGTGTCTGAGCAAGAACTGTACTAATAGTTTCAGGGGCAATAAGTAAACCCCCGCGTTGATTTTTGCCAATTGTGGCTACTCTGGGACCGCCGGTCATAGCTGAAGAACTGTAATTTGCCAACAATCGTTCCTGCGTTTTTTGATCAAAAAAGAACCCTGCATCATAAATATCGGAGTCCTCGGTAAAATCTTTACCGCCGAGTGAAGATGTTATTTCTATAGAACCGGATGAGTCTTTCAGATAAGAAAAGAAAGAGTACAACCAGGCGCTGTGATAACTACCCATAATACTCTCAAGTAGTGAAAGAGGCAGTTTAAAAAGAAATTCATCATTAAGCAAAGATGACGAATTGAGAACTATAGTACTGCCTGTCTGCAGTGGTGTGCGGGAAACATAGATAATATTCTCTTCTGAAGGCGTGAAGTAAGGCGAGGATGGATGAGCAAGAATGATGTATATTCCTCTGTTATGCCATTCAGGTACCCGAAGATCAATATTTTGTAATGCAGGGGTATAGTTATTATCAATTTTGTTCGAAATAAGCAACGCAGTTCGTGTAAAGGGACTGATAGTTTGTAATTTTATTCTGAATTCAAGACTGTCATTACCCGGTGTTGCAGTAATATGAAATTCCTGCAAATCGGCTGAGCCATCTGGTACGCCATTAGGATAGAGATATTTTCCGTCGCCTTTATCATCATCTTCATCATCTACATAATGAAATCCTGAATTTGGTGGATATACTCCAAATGAATATTTCACCGGCAATGCCTGATTCCCTTTCAGATCTGCGCCATTGAATGTAATTATATTTCTCCCCTGAGGCGGATTCAAAATCGTTGCTCTCACATCCAATGTTCCTCCGCCGACAGCAGACCAAGAAACGGGTATCGGTGAGCCGTTGTGTGTTGCAGTAAGAGAGGTGGCGGATATACTGATAGCAGAATCACTCCGGAATAACCGTGCAGTAGCAACTACTGAATCGCCGGGAAATGAGTAAGATGCACAGGAAAGAGGAGAGAAACTTCTGAATTCGGGGAGGGCCTGAAGAGTTTTAAATACCCGTGTTTTGTGATTGGAGGAGAGATCAGGATTATCCGGATCATTCATATACAAGCCGGTATTCACGATAATTGTATATTCATTCTGTTGGTTTATATTGAGGGTAGCAGTGTATGTATATACTCCATCACTATCCGGATCCGTCATAGGACTATTGCCACCGGAATTAAAATCGGCTTTAATATCTACACGGGTAATAGGTTGAATGATTTCAAAATTAGGGCTTTTACTATCGAATTTAAAGGTATAAGGACCGGTTGAAAAAAAGCCACTGACAGTAAATGAAGTTGAGAGAGAAGCAGTATCACCTGCGGTTGTTTCAATTTTTATAAGAGCCGTATGCTGTGCAAAAGTTAAACCCATGGTGGGCGTATAACTAAACATTTTTGTTGCGGGGTTGTAGTATTGAGAGGCATTAGGTACAGGGTTTCCATCGATTGAAAAATAAATAGAATTTACATTTAACTGGCTGGAATTACTAACAGCAAGATTAGCAGTAATTGTTGGTTTATCAGTTGTAACAGTGCTCCCGCTTTTCGGAAGAAGATAGTATATCATTGGGTTACGCACTGTAAGGAAAGAATTATTAAACGGACCACCTGCTCTGGGGTTAAGAGGATCGGTATAATATGCTGTAACGCCGTTCTGTCCAACCGTGTCGGTATAAGTAACAAATTTATATTCATAAGTCAGAGGAAGTAATTCGAGTGTAGTTTTCCAAAGATTCGGAGAAACTTCCTGCATCGGGAAAATTCCATTCAACCAGTTATTCATTGAGCCGTTTACGCCTACGCCGGAATCAGTTGGGGCTAATTCATGTGTAAAGCGGAATTCTATGGGGATGGCATTAGGGTCACCGGGAGCGTATTGAGCAAAAGAAGAAGAGCTTGTAAGGATAATATTGAAAATGATAAAGAAAGTGATAAAGTGATATGAGTAGATTTTTTGTCTCATCTTTACTGTTCCTTTAAGATGATGTCTAAAAGATTTTACTGTTGCAAACACATTAAAGAAACTTAATGCTATTTTATGAAAAATAGAAATACCTGATTAGGAAGCAGAATAGTGTTGCTGCTGTATTTTCAGAAACAATTTCATAAATGACAAATATGTTCAGAAATATTTCTCAGTCCAGGAGAAATGATAAATTAAGGATGGGGTGATATGCGGTTTTTATTTTGTGATGCCTCTCTTCGGTAACCAATTCTTGCGGGGGCGATTAAATACGATTCGCAAGCGATTAATAATTTGCAGTTATGAGGATCTGCTACTCCCCAGTTTTGAGAATGATCTTCTCAGTACTATCTATTATCATATTACTAACCGGAGAATGTATAACTTAGAAGTTTTAGGAAAACTTTTTCTGAGAACTAAGTGAAGAAATATTCTTTTTCCTGCAAATGGAAAGGAATCTTTAGGCTTTATTTAAACTCTGTGCCGCTTCTTTATCAATAAACCAGTGCACTCTTCCATTTTTCGAGGTGATATGTGCTGCCGGCAGATTTTTATTGTTACCCGGATCCTGAAGGATTTCTTTCACCCTCATAGCCTTTGCTTTGCCGGTAACTAAAAATATAATTTCCTTACTGTTATTAATAATTGTTCCCGTAAGTGTAATACGCTTCTGAAATGTTAACGGATGTTCGGCTACGGAACAAATATCCTCTGAATGTAATAAATGCAACTGATGCGGAAAAATTGAGGCAGTATGTCCATCTTCACCCATGCCGAGAAGCATTAAGTCAAAAGAAGGTATGCCGGAGATTGTGCTGAAAAAAGAGCGAAGTTCTTCTGAATATCTTTCTTTTTCATTTTCAGGTGAATTTTCTCCAACGATACGGTGAATATTAGTACGGGGAATTGAAATTTTATCGAGAAGAGCGGCTTTTGTCATTCCAAAATTACTTTCCGGGTCCGTAGGTGGTACGCATCGCTCATCAACCCAGAATATATGGATACGCTGCCATGGAAATGAATGTGCAAATCGTGATGCTAAGATCTCAAAAAGAAGTTTTGGGGTAGTTCCCCCGCTTATTGCAATTGCTAGCGGATCCCTATCAGTTTTTCTGAAAATGCCATTGAGAAAGGCACCACATGCTAAAGCGGTTTCTTCGGCGGAAGGAGAAATTGTTACTTCATTCATAATTCGCAGTATATTCCGTCATTTGAGAGATTTTTGCAAGGATGACGCCATCCGTTTTTACTTTCGATCAACTTTTCAGCGACCTCGGGACCCCAAGTTCCTGCGGGATACCCAAATAACTTATAATCCGGACGCTCCTCCCATGTCTCAAGAATTGGTGTAATAAATTTCCAGCACGCTTCCACTGCATCACCACGCGCATAAAGAGTAGCATCGCCAAGCATCGAATCAAGCAAAAGTCGTTCGTATGCCTCCGGGAGATGTTCATCACTGATTTCAGAGTAATGAAAATCCAGATTTACATTTCGTACCTTGAATCCGGCGCCGGGTACCTTCATCCCGATTTTCATAAGTATTCCTTCATCCGGCTGTATCCTGATAATGAGCTGATTATCGGCTTCAGTACCCTCAAATGCAAATAACCTGTGGGGGGTTTTCTTAAAATGGATAACAATTTCTGTGACTCTTGTCGGCAAGCGTTTTCCGGATCTGATATAAAACGGAACATCTGCCCAGCGCCAGTTATCAACAAAAAATTTCAACGCCACATAAGTTTCAGTTCGCGATTGTGGATTAACGCCTTTTTCCTCCCGATAACCGGGTACCGGATTACCCTTAATTGTAGCAGAGGTATATTGACCTCTTATGACAAAATCGTGTAAGGTCTCTTTTTTAAGCGGACGAAAAGACTGAAATACTTTTAATGTTTCATTTCGTATTGAATTTGCCTCGAATACCGCCGGCGGCTCCATTGCCACCAGTCCGCAAATCTGCAAAAGGTGGTTTTGAACCATATCACGCAATGCTCCTGCATTATCGTAATACCCGCCGCGGTTTTCTACACCAATGCTCTCCGAAGAGGTAATTTCCACATAGTTAATAAAATTTCTGTTCCATAGCGGTTCAAAAATACCATTTGAAAAACGCGTGACGAGCAGATTTTGTACGGTTTCCTTACCAAGATAATGATCGATGCGATAGATTTGGTCTTCGTTGAATATTTTCTGTAAATTAGTGTTAAGTTCACGAGCCGATTGAAGATTATATCCAAACGGTTTTTCAACTATTAGCCTCCTGAAACCGTTGCCTTCTTCTTCGTTATTAAGACCAAGCTCTCCGAGAGCATTTGCCACAGTTTGATATAGCGAGGGTGGTGTTGAAAGATAAAAAATGTACCGTCCTCCGGTATTTAATGCACTGTTAAGAGCGTCAAGTTTTAGCTTCATTTTTTCATAATCGGCTATGACCGAAGTTTCTAATGAAGTGTAATAAAGCATAAGAAGGAAATTATTAATTTGACTTTCCGGAGCGCCGACTTTTTGCTTTTGAAGGGACTTTCTCATTTTTTCACGGAAAGACTCATCTGAGAGTTCAGTTCGTCCGACACCAAGAACAGCAAAATTTTCTGCAAGCAGGTTTTGCTTGTACAAATCGAATACCGCCGGAATAAGTTTCCTCTCAGTCAGATCGCCTGAAGCCCCGAATATTACAAGAATACAAGCTGGCGCTTTTTCCATAGTTTTATCCAAATTAGAGAAAATGAAAAGTGAACAAAGCGTTGAAATGAATTAACTGATAACAGAGGACGCTTTGTACTCTGAAATTATATGATATTAGAACACACGGCAGAAAATTAATAAATAAATCTTTCAAAAACACATTAAACTGAGAACGACAAAGATTACTCAGTAAAATTCCACTACATTGAAATCCACATCATTTTCAAAAAATCCGGCATGTGAGAATAATATA